>JAUYJB010000055.1 GCA_030688605.1 Hyphomicrobiales bacterium | reverse complement strand
AAATCTGTCGCATCCCCGTCAAAAAACCCCACCAAAGCCTTTGGAGCTGCTGGATATCACCGTGTCGCCGATTGTCAGGCGGCGCCGAAATGGCTAGAGCGGTTCATGGTTATAGGGAACCATTTGACCGGGATGATTTTGCGCCGTGGCCAGGCGCGGCTCGCCGGGCGATGCGGGTCGCATCGGCCAACAGCCGCAACACCGCCACGGCGCAAAAGAACCCGGCCTTCGGTGGGCCAAATCGGCCCACCGGGTTCGTTGCGGCGCTCGCCCGATATCCCGTATCGCGCGTCGCGGCCCACGCCTGCCCGGATGAACCGATTTGGACCATCAAATCGATTCCCTATAACCATGAACCGCTCTAGCCGCCTGTTCCGCGCCCTCGGCCGTCTCGCCCGTCTGCAAAGTCTCAGGCTTCGTCCACCGCAAGACCGGATGGCGGGCAGCCTCGGTCTCGTCGAGGCGCTGGCGCGGCGCGAACCGGGGCGCCTTGGTGAAGCGCTCCGTGTCGCCCGCCTTCGCCGCCATGACGAGATCGCGCAAGGTGGCGATGAACAGATCGAGGCTTGCCTTCGATTCCGATTCGGTCGGCTCGACCAGCATCGCCCCGTGCACCACCAGCGGGAAATACATGGTCATCGGGTGAAAGCCCTCGTCGATCATCGCCTTGGCGAAATCGAGCGTCGCGACGCCGGTATCCTGCAGGAACGCATCGTCGAACAGCACCTCGTGCATGCAGGGATGATCGCCGAAGGGCAGGCTCATCACGTCGCAAAGGCACGCGCGCACATAGTTGGCGGCGAGCACGGCGTCTTCGGACGCCTGGCGCAAGCCGTCGGCGCCGTGCGACTTCATGTAGGCAAGCGCGCGCACGAACATGCCCATCTGGCCGTGGAAGGCGGTCATGCGGCCGAAGGACCGGGTGCCCTCCGCGCCCGCCTCGGCGGCCGCCGCGCGGCGCTCGACCAGCCGGTAGCCCGAGCCGTCCTTGACGACGAAGGGCACCGGCACGAAGGGGGCCAGCGCCGCGGAGAAGACCACCGGGCCAGAGCCCGGCCCGCCGCCGCCATGCGGCGTGGAAAAGGTCTTGTGCAGGTTGATGTGCATGGCGTCGACGCCGAGGTCGCCGGGCCGCGTCTTGCCGAGGATGGCGTTGAGGTTGGCGCCATCGCAATAGAAATAGGCGCCGGCCTCGTGCACCGCCTCGGCGATCTCGACGATGTCGGGCTCGAACAGGCCGCAGGTGTTGGGGTTGGTCAGCATGATCGCGGCGACGTCCCCCGACAGGCGCTCGCGCACCGCCTCCGCCGCGACAGTGCCGTCGGCCCGCGCCGGTATCGTCGCCACCTCGTAGCCGAGCAGCGCCGCGGTCGCCGGGTTGGTGCCATGGGCGGATTCCGGCACCAGCACGATACTGCGGGGATCGCCGCGGGCATCGAGCGCCGCCTTGATCGCCATCATGCCGCAAAGCTCGCCATGGGCGCCGGCCCTGGGCGATATGGCGAGAACCGGCATCCCGGTCAGCTCCCTGAGCCAGTTGCCGAGCCGGTCGATCAGCTCAAGCGCGCCCTGGACCGTGCTTTGCGGCTGCAAGGGATGGATGTCGGCAAAGCCCGGAAGCCGCGCCAGTTTCTCGTTGAGGCGCGGATTATGCTTCATGGTGCAGGAGCCGAGCGGGTAGATGCCGACATCGATGGCGTAGTTCTTCTGCGACAGGCGCACATAATGGCGCATCGCCTCGGGCTCCGAGAGGCCGGCAAGGCCGATCTCGCCGGTTCGCGCAAGCCCGCCGAGTCTGTCCTTTACGGGCGCCGGCGCGTCGAAATCGACGCCGCTCTGATCGACGCGGCCGATTTCGAACAAAAGCGGCTCTTCGATCTGCAGGGCGCGGTTGCCGGTGAAGGTGGCGCGGGCTCCAAGAGTTCCTGGCCGCGGCCGGTTCGGGCCTGTCTCCTTGTTCATTTCAGCACCTCGCGGAGCGCCGCCGCATACGCGTCGCGGTCGGCATCCGAGTTGGTCTCGGTGGCGGCGACGATGACAAGATCGGCAAGATCGTCGCGTTCCGGCTCCAGCCGCGACACGGGCACGCCGCCGATGACGCCCCGTTCGGCCAGCCGTTCGACGATCTCGGCGCCGTCGCCGGGAAGACGGACGGTGAATTCGTTGAAGAAGGCAGGGGTGACGATCTTAACGCCCTTGACGGCGGCAAGCGCTTTGGCGAGCCGAACCGCATTGGCGTGGTTGATTTGCGCAAGGCGCTTGAGGCCCTGGTCGCCGAGCAGCGCCAGATGGATCGAAAAGGCGAGCGCGCAAAGGCCGGAATTGGTGCAGATGTTGGAGGTCGCCCTTTCGCGGCGGATATGCTGCTCGCGGGTCGAAAGCGTCAGCACATAGCCGCGCCTTCCTTCCGCATCGACCGTCTCGCCGGCAAGCCTTCCGGGCATCTGCCGGACATATTTCTGCCGCGTTGCGAACAGGCCGAGATAGGGTCCGCCGAAGTTGAGCGCGTTGCCGAGCGACTGGCCCTCGGCGGCGACGATGTCGGCGCCCATCTCGCCGGGGGACTTGACTGCGCCGAGCGAGACGATCTCGGTGACGACGGCAACGAGGAGCGCGCCCTTCTCGTGCGCGGCAACGGCAAGCGGCGCAAGGTCGACTAGGTTGCCATAGACGCCCGGGGTCTGGACGACGATGCAGGCCGTATTCTCATCGATCCGGCCTGCGATATCCTCCTTGCCCAGCGGGTCGGCCGGAAGCGCCTCGACCTCGTGGTCGGCGAAGCGGCACACATTCTCGACCACCGAGCGATAATGCGGGTGCAGGCCGCCGGAGACGACCGCCTTGCCGCGCCGGGTCACGCGCTCGGCCATCAGCACCGCCTCGCCGCAACCGGTCGAGCCGTCATACATGGAGGCGTTGGCGACCTCCATGCCGGTCAACAGCACGACCTGGGTCTGGAACTCGAACAGCGCCTGCAGGGTGCCCTGCGATATTTCCGGCTGATAGGGGGTGTAGGAGGTCAGGAACTCCGAGCGCTGGACGAGATGGTCGACGGTTGCCGGGACATGGTGCCGGTAGGCGCCGGCGCCGACGAAGAAAGGTACCGAACCCGCCGGCACGTTCTTCGCCGCAAGCGCCGAAAGCGCCCGCTCCACCTCGGGCTCGCTCATATGGGTGGGCAGGTCGAGCGGCATGCCGAGAAGCTTGTCCTTGGGCACGCCGGCGAACAGGGCATCGATCGCATCGACGCCGATGCGTTGCAGCATCGCCTCGCGGTCGGCGTCAGACAAGGGCAGGTAGCGCATCGTTCTTCAAAGCTCCGCGAGATAGGTCTTGTAGTCGGCCTCGGTCATCAGCACGCCGACCTCGCTCTCCTTGCCGATCCTGAGCTTGAAGATCCAGCCCGCGCCTTCGGCGTCCGCGTTCACCTGGGCCGGGCTATCGGCGAGCGCGCTATTGACCTCGACGACCTCGCCCGAAAGCGGCGAATAGACTTCGCTTGCCGCCTTGACCGATTCGACCACGGCAGCGTCATCGCCCCTGGCGAACTTTCTGCCGATGTCGGGCAGCTCCACATAGACGACGTCGCCGAGCTGCTCCTGGGCATATTCGGAAATGCCGACGGTGGCGATGTCGCCCTCGACGCGGGCATATTCGTGGTCCTTGGTGTAACGCGATTTGGCCATGTTCATCCTCGTCTACGCTTGTCTTTTCAATTGCCCTTGGGTTTGCGCAAATAGCGGTGCGGCACGAACGGCATCTCGGCGATGCGGGCCGGCCGCGTGACCTCGCGTACGACAACGCCGATCGCAGCGCCGATAACGGCATGGCCGGCGGCGACATAGCCCATGGCGACCGGCCCGCCGAAGGTCGGCCCGAAGCCGCCGCTGGTGATCTGTCCGATCGGCTCGCCGTCCTTGGCGACGATCTCGGTGCCCTCGCGCGCCGGCGCCCGGCCGTCGGGCAGGATGCCGACGCGCAGGCGCGATGGGCCTTGCGCAAGCTCGCGCAGCACGCGGGTCGCGCCAGGAAAACCGCCCTCCTCGCGGCGACGCTTGCCGATCGACCAGGAAAGGTTCGCCTCGACCGGCGAGGTCGTCTCGTCGAGGTCGTTGCCATAAAGGCACAGCCCCGCCTCGAGCCGCAGCGAATCGCGGGCGCCGAGGCCGACCGGCGCCACGTCGGAATGGCCGAGAAGCGTGCGTGCCACTTGCGCCACCGCCTCGGCGGAAAGCGAAATCTCGAAGCCGTCCTCGCCGGTATAGCCGGAGCGGCTGACGTGACAGTCGATGCCGTCGAATTCGGCGCTGGTGGCGGTCATGAAGGCGATCTCGACGGCCTTCGGACAGCGTTCGGCGATGATGTCCGCGGCCATCGGCCCCTGCAGGGCGATTAGGGCGCGGTCTTCGGCAACCGTCAGCCTGACGCCGTCCGGCAGCCGCGCGCCGATATGGGCAAAGTCGACCGCCTTGCGGGCGGCGTTGACGATCAGCATCAGCCGGCCGTCGTCCCCGGCCGCCGCCGATCGGGTCACCATCAGATCGTCGATGATGCCGCCGTCGTCGTTGAGAAGCTGGGTGTAGCGCTGCCGGCCGGGCGCCAGCCGCATGATATCGCCGGGCACCAGGGACTCGAGTGCCGCGGCGGTCGTCTCGTGGTCCGGGCCGACCAGAAACGCCTGCCCCATATGGGAGACGTCGAACAGGCCGGCCTTGTCGCGGGTGTGCAGATGCTCGCCGAGGACGCCCATCGGGTATTGCACCGGCATCTCATAACCGGCGAACGGCACCATCTTGGCGCCGAGCTCAAGATGCAGATCGTAAAGGGGCGTGCGGGCCAGCGCCGTGCCGAAGGGAGGTTGGGCGGCTTCCACCATATCGTCCAGGCCCCAATGCGACAATTGCCGGCCGCCGGGACGCAACGATCCCGACGGGCCCCATCTGTCGCACGACCTGAGAGATTTCGCTTGAACGCCAAGGCGCCCAGGCTTTAACCCCTTCGGTGAGCCGCCCGCGAGCGGCGCGCGGCTGCTTTCCAGAGTTGCATCCCCCTGCGGTCCTTTTGCCTGAGAGTTTCCGGGGCGGTTGCTCCTTCGGCGCCGGCGTTAGGCCGGTCTCTCCCGCAGGGTTCGTCTGCTGCTTACGCCGGCACCCGCCGACGCGAAACGTGGCCACATGATAAGGCCGAAGGGTGCGGTGTCAACGGGGAGCGGAAGACGGGACTAATAGCCGCGGACATCTACTGGCTGACGTCGCGTGCCGGCGCTTCCCTGTAATTGACGGCGGCCTGACTTGGGTCACAATGTGGCAGGAGTGAACTTCCCAATCCTCGGCGAGCGCATACTCTGTGGGGTTGTCGAGATGACTGCAACCGTATAGTTCATTGCGTCGAAGGGCCATCCACAGGAACCAATATGTCGTGGCAGCTTGAAGTGGCATATACTAATTTTGGTCAGATTGCGCTGATTCGTGCGCCAATTGAGAAGGGGGCGCCATGACTTTAACCATGGCACGTGAGTCGTACCAAAAGGAAGCGGTACGGGCGTTTGACAGCCATGATTCGCGACTTGTGAGGCTGCGCGAAATAATCAAGCGAGAATCGTATCAGGAAGGTCGCTTCACGCTCACGTCCGGGCGGATAAGCGACTATTTCTTTCAACTTCGCCAAACCACGATGCATCCGGAAGGTGCCAGCCTGATTGGCGATCTCCTCGTCGATTTTATGCGCAAAGAGAACATCCATTGCATTGGCGGGTTGGAACTTGGTGCGGTCCCCGTTGTCTCGGCCGCTGTTATTATGAGCTTTCAACAGGGGTACGACCTCAAAGCGTTCTTTGTGAGAAAAGAACACAAGAAGCATGGGGCCAAGGAACTGATTGATGGTCATATCCAGAGTGGGGCCGAAGTGCTCATCGTTGACGATGTGACGACGACTGGTGGTTCCATTCTCCGTGCTATCGACTCTATTGCTGACAAGCAATGTAAGATAACCAAGGCGCTTTCGATTGTTGACCGTGAAGAGGGCGCACCATTGCACTTATCCGAGCGTAATATCATCCTTTACTCATTGTTCACGCGGAGCGACTTCAGGGGTGGCTGACCGGCCAACCGTTTCTCACGTCGCGAACGAACAGCTAAGAGAGAAATATTCGGAGCTCAGAGCCAGCGGCTATCTGGGTGGAGCAATGTTCTTTCACGAGTTGGAACGGCTTGCGTGGACATCGTTCGACGCCGAAAGTTCCGACCGGCGTCTCATCTGCTTTGTCCTGGCGTCCGTGTTTGACGGCTTGGCCAAGCGCCAGGAATTGGCCGGCGCGGTGACCGCCGACTTTTGCGCACGTCTGCACGATGTGCTCGATCAGCCGATCATCGAATGCATAGATATCTTGGCCAGCCGAAGCGGAACGCCAAATCGGCTGGAGGCGGCTTTTCGACTGATTGATGCGTATGCCCGAGCGCGAGGTCTGGACCCAGCTCGGTAATCAGTCAGTCCTGATTCCCTCGCCGCCCCTGTCCTGATGAGGGCGCCGCTCCCACGCACAGCGGCGGATTGACGCAGGCCCGTAAATCGCCAAAATGCGCGGCCTCCATCCGTCGGCCGGATTGGCATGCCGGCCGCGCGGTGGGGGCGTTTCAACGTTCGACCATGGGCTAAGCGCGGTTGCCCGGCGACGGCGGTCGACACCGGGGGAGGCTGATGACGGGTCCGCAAGCGGTAAGTTCGGCCGACGGAAGATACGGCTGGCTGTTCGTCTTCATCACCTTCATGCTGACCGGGCTCGGCTTCGGCGGCGTGGCGATGGTGGCGATCATGCTCAAGCCGCTGGAGGCCGAATTCGGCTGGCAACGCGGCGAGATTTCGCTGGCCTACACCGTCGTCACCGTGTCGACGGCGCTCGCCGGCGTCGGCTTCGGCCGGCTTTCCGACCGCTACGGCCCGCGGCTTCCGGCGATCTTCGGGGCGGTCGTCATCGCCGCAAGCCTGGTGCTGCTGTCGCGGCTGACGGGCCTGTGGCAGCTCTATCTCGGCTATATCCTGTTCGGCGCGTTCGGCTTCGGCGCCTTCTCGGTTCCCCTCACCGCCGCGCTGACCAACTGGTTCACCGCCAACCGCGGCCTTGCCCTCGGCATCGCCACCGCCGGCGGCGCCGTCGGCCAGGGCGTGGTGCCGTTCATCGCCCGGGCGCTGATCACCGATTTCGGCTGGCGCGCCAGCTATCTCTATCTCGGCATCGCCTATCTCGTCGTCGCCCTGCCGCTCGCCTTTCTGGTGCGAAATCCCAGGCACCCCGCGGCCGGCTCCCCCTGTGCGGCCGCGGCGGTTGCGGCGGCGCGGGCGGACGAGGACGGTCTCATCCTCGATTACCGTGAAGCGCTGACGTGGATCTGCACGGCGGTCGTCTTCTGCTGCATCTGCATGTCGGTGCCGCTGATGCACGCCGCGGCGCTGGCGAGCGACGCGGGCCTTGGGCCCCAGCAATCCGCGGCGGTGCTGGCGATCCTGATGCTCGCGGGAGCGGTCGGCAGGATCGCGATCGGCCGCATCGCCGACCGGGTCGGCGCGCTCAACGCCTACATGCTGGCCTCCTTCTGGCAGACCGCGGTCGCCTATTGGTTCGTGACCGCCGACGGGCCCATCAGCTTCTACCTGCTGGCGGCCGCTTTCGGCTTCGGCTTTGGCGGCGTCATGACCTGCTTCCTCCTGACCATCCGTGCGCTGGTCCCCGGCCGGATCGCCGGCTCCTCCATGGGGCTCGTCGTCCTGTTCGGCTGGGTCGGCATGGGGCTCGGGGCCTATTTCGGCGGGCTCTTCTTCGACTGGACAGGCGACTATCGGGCCTCCTTCGCCATGGCCGCCATTGCCGGCGTAGTCAATCTTGCGATCCTGTCGTCGCTGACCGTCAGGCTACGCGGCGCGACAACCGCCAGGGCGGCGGCCCTCGGCTGAAGGAACCGCCTTCGAAGCCCCAACTAATTACCGCGAACAACAGCTTGCAGGAGCGATATTTTTGCGTTCTTCTTTGGAATGCTTTCGCTTCAAAACCGATTGAAGGAGGCAAGCATCAGTGGGCAGACGATACGCCAATATTCTCGAGACGGTCGGGCGCACGCCGGTGGTCAGGATCGAGCGGCTCGGCCCGCCCGGCGTCGAGCTTTACGCCAAACTTGAAGCCTTCAACCCGATGGGCTCGGTCAAGGACCGGCTGGCTCTCGGCATCATCGAGGCGGCCGAGCGCGACGGTACCCTCAAGCCCGGCCAGACGGTGGTCGAGGCGACCAGCGGCAACACCGGCATCGGCCTTGCCATGGTCTGCGCGCGCAAGGGCTACCCGCTCGTTGTCACCATGGCCGAGAATTTCAGCGTCGAGCGGCGCAAGCTGATGCGCTTCCTCGGCGCCAAGGTGGTGCTGACGCCGGCCGCGGAGAAGGGCACCGGCATGCTGGCCAAGGCGGCGGAGCTTGCCGAGACCCATGGCTGGTTCCTGTGCCGCCAGTTCGAGAACGAGGCGAACCCGGATTTTCATTCCAAGACCACGGCACCGGAGATCCTCGAGGATTTCAAGGATAAAGGGCTCGACTATTGGGTCACCGGCGCCGGCACGGCGGGAACGCTCAAGGGCGTTGCCAGGGTGTTGCGGAAGGAAAGCTCGAAGACGAAGATCATCGTCTGCGAGCCCGACAATTCTCCGCTGTTCGGCAGCGGCATCCGCCAGAAGCGGGCGGCCGACGGGCAGCCTGCCGAAAGTCACCCCTTTTTCCGCCCGCACCTGATGCAGGGCTGGACGCCTGATTTCATACCGAAGCTGGGCGAAGACGCGGTCGACGCCGGCCTGATCGACGAGGTCCTGCCGATCAAGGGGGCCGACGCGCTCAGGCTGTCGCGGGAGCTGGCGCGGAAGGAGGGCATCTTTACCGGCATTACCGGCGGCGCGACATTGGCGGGCGCGCTTGAGATCTGCGCCCGGGCGCCGCAAGGCTCGACCGTGCTGTGCATGCTGCCGGACACCGGCGAGCGCTATCTGTCGACGCCGCTGTTCGAGGACATCCCGGCGGACATGACCGAGGAGGAGATCGATATCGCGCAGTCCACCCCGCGCTACCGGTTCGACATTACCTCGGTGCCGGCGGCGCAACCGGACGCCGAACCGGCCCCGCTCGACCCCAGGGCCCAGGCCTTCGTCTCCGAGGTGCTCGGCGACTCAGACCAGCCGGTCGTCCTGTTCGCGCTCGAATGGTGCGAATTCTGCTGGTCGGTGCGCAAGCTCTTTGGCGCCTTCGACATCCCCTACCGGTCCGTCGATCTCGATTCGGCGGAGTATCAGAAGGACAATTGGGGCGGGCAGATCCGCAGCGTGCTCAAGGCCCGGCTCAACACCCCCACCATTCCGCAGATCTTCATCGGCGGCGAGCACCTCGGCGGCTGTTCGGAGACATTCGATGCCTTCAATGACGGCCGGCTGCAGAAGCTTCTTGAGGAAAACGGCGTCACCATTCAGCAGAGCAAAGAGGTCGACGCCTATTCGTTCCTTCCCGGATGGCTGCATCCGCGATAGCCGCCGCGCGCAGGCCGCAAGCCGTTACCGGTCCCCGCCTATCTCGTGCTGGCGAGCGGATCGGTTGCCTCGTCTTCCTTCTCGAAGCCGATATAGACGCGGAAATCCTCCAGCTTCTCGCCGAAGCGCGGCTGGTAGACGAGGTCGTCGGTGACCTGGGCGAAGAATTGCGAACCTGATTCGGGCGGAACAGTCACCTGGATCTTATAGGTTTTGCTCCAGACGACTTGGTCGCCCTTGCCGGCCAACTCGGCGCGCACCGGCAGCGTCACCTCGCCGGGGCCGCCGGCCGGGCCGACCAGCACGCGGCCGGCGAAGCCGAGCTTGATTGCGAAATAGTCCGACTGGAAGTCGCATTGGCGCGCGAATTTGTTGATCACCGCCTGATAGCGGACATTCTTCGGGTCGCGCAGTTCCTTGGCGGCGTAAATATCGTAATACACCGCATCTTGGCGTGCCTCGATCTCGGGGCAGACCAGCACCTCCTCTTCCTCGCCGCGCGGCGCCGAGCTTGGAGGCTGGCTGCCTGCGCCGGTCAGAAAGGCATAGAGCGCGGCGTTGGAATCGCGGAAATCCTGGAGTGGCGTCGCATCGCCGCAAGCAACCACCATGAGCAGCATCACCACGGCCGACAAGAGCCTCGGCCCGGATCCAACCTCGACTTGTACCTTCATCGATTGACGCCGTCTTCGCAAACTTCGGCTCCCCGCGGCGACTTATACCAGTCCCAATTCGCCTTGCCCACCACCTGGGTAAGGCTTCGCGCCCTTGACAGGCCTCGGCCGCCTACCTCTATTAGCTGAGAATTGGACGCAGACGTGCGAGCGCTCCGGCGATGACCGAAACGACGGCGAAAAAGCCCCCGCTGAAGCTTTTTCTTTGCGCCCCGCGCGGTTTTTGCGCTGGCGTGGACCGGGCCATCGAGATCGTCGAGCTGGCGCTGGAGAAATACGGCGCGCCGGTCTATGTGCGCCACGAGATCGTCCACAACCGCTATGTGGTCGAGAGCCTCGCGCGCAAGGGCGCCGTCTTCGTCGACGAGCTCGACGAGATACCCGATACGGATGCGCCGGTGATCTTTTCCGCCCACGGGGTAGCGCGGGCGGTGACGGAAGCCGCCAAGGCGCGCAACCTGTTCGCCATCGACGCCACCTGCCCGCTGGTCACCAAGGTGCATGTTGAGGGTCGCCATCATCACGACCGCGGCAACGAGATCGTGCTCGTCGGCCATGCCGACCATCCCGAGGTCGTCGGCACCATGGGCCAGCTTCCACGCGGCGCGGCAACCCTTGTCGAGACGGTGGCCGACGCCCGCGCCTTCGAGCCCAAGGACCCCGCACGGCTTGCCTATCTCACGCAGACGACGCTGTCGGTCGACGACACAGCCGAGATCGTGGCGGTGCCGACAGAGCGCTTTCCGGCGCTCCTGACGGCGCCGCAGGACGATATCTGCTACGCCACCCCCAACCGCCAGGAGGCGGTCACGCGCATCGCGCCGCGGTGCGATGCGATGATCGTCGTCGGCGCGCCGAACAGCTCCAATTCGCAGCGACTGAAGGAGGTCGCGGCGCGTGCCGGCTGCCGCAAGGCGATGCTGATCCAACGCGCCCAGGACATCGACTGGGCCGAAATGCAGGGCATCGGCAGCGTCGGCATCACCGCCGGGGCTTCCGCACCGGAGATCCTCGTCACCGAGCTCGTCGAGGCCTTCAGGCAGCGTTTCGACGTCGAGGTCGAGACCGCCAAGGCGGTCGAGGAGCGGGTGCGCTTCAACCTGCCGCGCGAATTGAGACCGGTCCCCGCGGCGTAGTCGGTCGATGGCGGTCTATACGGAAATCCCCGACGGCGAGCTTTCAGCCTTCATCGCCGAATATGATATCGGCGCCCTGAAGTCGGCCAAGGGCATCGCCGAAGGGGTCGAGAACTCGAACTATCTCCTGCATGCCGGCGCCGGAACGTACATTCTGACGCTCTACGAAAAGCGCGTTCAGCCCGAGGACCTGCCCTTCTTTCTCGGCCTGATGCAGCATCTCTCGAAAAAGGGAGTGAACTGCCCGCTGCCGGTCGCTGACCGCAAGGGCCGGACCCTCAAAAGCCTTGCAGGCAGGCCGGCGGCCCTCGTCACCTTTCTCGAGGGCATGTGGATTCGCCGCCCGACGCCCGACCATTGCGGCGCGCTGGGACGGGCAATGGCCGAGATGCATCTTGCCGCCCGCGGTTTCGACATGCGGCGGGAGAATGCCCTTTCGGTCGGCGGCTGGAGGCCGCTGTTTGAGAAGGCGCGGGCCGATGCCGACAGCGTCGCCACGGGTCTTGCGGACGAAATCGACGGCGAATTCGCGCATCTTGAGCGCAACTGGCCGAAGGCGCTCGTCGAAGGCATCATCCACGCCGACCTGTTCCCGGACAATGTGTTCTTCCTCGGCAACAAGGTCTCCGGCATCATCGACTTCTATTTCGCCTGCAACGACACTCTCGCCTACGACATCGCCATCTGCATCAACGCTTGGTGCTTTGAGGCCGACAATTCGTTCAACATCACCAAGGCGCGGGCATTGTTGAGCGGCTACAGCGCGGTGCGGCGGCTGGAGCCCGATGAATTCGATGCCTTGCCGTTGCTCGCGCGCGGCGCTGCGCTGCGCTTTCTATTGACGCGGCTTTATGACTGGCTGAACACCGCGGAGGGCGCGCTGGTCAAGCCCAAGGACCCGCGCGAATATCTGCGCCGGCTGCGTTTCCACAGGTCGGTGGCCAGCGCCCGGGAATACGGCCTTGACCATGCCTAGCGCCGGGACCAAGCCGCAGCGGGTGGCGATCTATACCGACGGCGCCTGCTCCGGCAATCCGGGGCCCGGCGGCTGGGGCGCGCTGATGATCTACAACCACAACAGCAAGGAGATTTCCGGGGGCGAGGCCCTGACCACCAACAACCGCATGGAGCTGACCGCGGCGATCATGGCCCTGGAGGCCTTGAAGTGGCCCTGCGCGGCCGACCTTTATACCGATTCCGCCTATCTGCGCCACGGCATCACCGGCTGGATCAAGCGCTGGCGCAGAAACGGCTGGCGAACGGCGCAGAAAAAGCCGGTGCTCAACGCCGAACTCTGGCAGCGGCTCGACGCCGCGCGCGAGCGCCACGAGGTCAAGTGGCACTGGGTCAAGGCGCATGCCGGGCACAAGGAGAACGAGCGCGCCGACGAGCTCGCCCGCGCCGGCATGGCGCCTTATCTCAAGCGGCGCGGCGGGAGCTGAGGCCCATTCCAACTTCCGTGTTTGGGAGTGGTCCGGACATTGCAGCCGGCCTCACAAATGTCACTGAAGTGCCAACAGCGGAAGTCGCAAGCGTCTTTGCGGCAGCTGCCGTTTGTGTCGCTGCGGACGAAAACCACGTCCCCGTGAGCGAAGCGGTTATCGACAGCTTAATCGACGACGCCGTTCACATCGAACCGCGAGCGACCGGCGCGCTCAACCATCAGTGTCACTGGCGGTCGCCGTGGCCGCTTACCCATAGGGAAAGCCTCGGCCACCGCGGTCGGGGCTTTCTTCGTGCGAGCGAAATGGCTGAGGTGTTACTTCCCCCCAACGATTTCCACGACCGCCTCACCTGACACAGGATCCGTCACACCGAGTCCTCCGCCGAGGTCTTCAAGCATGTCTCGGAAGGCATCCAGCGATTTGATCATTTTCGGACGCGCCGCAACGATTGCGTCCATGCTGTCCCATTCGCCAATTATGCAATAGGACCGGTCGCCGGTCTTGATTACGGCCAATTTTCTCATGCCAGAATGATCTCGCTCTATATTCCGAATGGCCTGTTCAAAGTCCTTTTCGCGTCCAGGCTTAACGCGATTGCGAACGACGTTGTATGCAGTCATGGCAAATCTCCCTATCGAACGACGCTCAAATCCCCTCGGGAGCCACAGTAGGCCGAACCGAGCCGGTGCGGTCAAGCTGGCCTCAGAAACGAGACTGCCAAGCCGAGCGGATATCGCCGCTCTGGTCGGCTCTTGACGCCTGACGACCCTAGCGGATTACGGAGACAGCGGATTACGGTGACACGGATTACGGGATTACGGATTACGCGAGATTACGCAGATTACGGTGACAGATTACGGTGACAGTGCATTTAGATTACGGTGACAGTGCATTTAATTAATCAGATTACGGTGACAGTGCATTTAATTAATCAGACGGGCTGTGGCGGGAATAATTAAGTGCACTGTCACCGTAATGTAATGGGGGAATAATTAAATGCACTGTCACCGTAATCTGTCACCGTAATCGTAATCGGTAATCGCGACCGTAATCGCCCGGGCCTCATGCCGCGGCCGCAAGAAAAGGCTTCGGGGCATCCGTTTCAAACGGGGATTTCCGCAGCGTGCAATGCGTTACCGCCGGTATCGAGGATACTCAGCGACATCTTCGCGGGCGTCAAGCGGATACTCAGGAAACCGAGCTTCGCGGCCGCAAACAGCGTGCCCGCGATATTGCCTGACCGCCGTGCGCTCGCGCCGGCGCCGGACGTCAGATAGTGAACGCCGCCAAAGACGATGTGCTGCAGGTCGTGATCGTGGCCGTTGAGATAGACCTGGACCTTGTGGCGGTCGAGAAGGGGCTTCAGGCGCGCGACCAAGCCCGGCGTATTGCCGTGCATACCGCCGGAGAAGACGGGGTGATGTCCGACAACGATCCGCCATCGCGCCGGGCTTGTCGCAAGCGCACGATCGAGCCAGTAGAGCTGATCCGGATCAGTCATCGACGGCGCCTGAACGCCGTTCAGCTTGGCAAGGGGCGTAGTGTCGAGAAAAAAGAACTCCGCCGTCTTGCCGTCGGCGAGCGGCTCGCTGTGACTGTAGAACCGGCTCGGCATGCGCCAGCGCGAATCCAGTTTCCCGTATTCGATTTCGGCACTCGGATTTCCGAGATGGTCGTGATTGCCCAGCACCGCATACCAAGGGCAGTCGAGAGCCGGGCTGCCGTACACATTCTGGAACGCCGACAGCCAGCGCTCATCGGTCGTACTCGTGACGCCGCGAGGGTAGAAATTGTCGCCCACGGAGATGATAAAGCGCGGCGGCATTCTTTTCGCCGCCTCTGCCATGGCGGCGGCGACTTTGGCCTGCCCCTCGTTGGCTTTGCCCCAATCGCCAAGAACGAAGAATGGAAGCTCTTCGGTTGGATCGGCCGCAAGCGCGCGAAGCGGCGTGGCGAGCGCCACGGCGGACGCCGCGCCGAGGCGGAGCAGTTGCCGGCGTGACAGCGCGAATTCCAGCTTCGTGGGATCGTCCACGACCCTTGAGCTCCCTCACGTCCTTGGTGCCGAGAATTATAGCGCGGACTTGCGGTCACGGTTGAACGGATTTGGACCATCAAATTGATCCCCTATAACCATGAACCGCTCTAGAACGGAATTCGCTCCAGGCCCGTCAGATCTGCTCGAGCAGGCGCTCGGCGCCGGTGTCGCCGACCTTGCCGGGCGTTCCCTCGACATTGAGGACCTTGACGACCCCATCCTCGACCAGCATGGAAAAGCGCGTCGCGCGCAGGCCCATGCCGGCAGGAGAACGATCGCTTTCGAGGCCCAGCAGCTTGACATAGTCGGCGTTGCCGTCGGCGAGGAAATCGATCTTGCCGGCCGCCCCCGTCGCCGCCGCCCACGCCTTCAGAACATGGACATCGTTGACCGCAAGGCAGGCGACCTTGTCGACGCCCTTGGCCTTCAGCGCGTCGAAGAGGGCGAGGAAGCCCGGCAGATGGTTGGCATGGCAGGTCGGGGTGAAGGCGCCCGGAACCCCGAACAGCGCTACCTTGGCGCCGCCGAAATAATCGGCGACGGTGACGTCGACCGGCCCCTCCGCGCCCACGGTCCTGAACTTTCCCGCAGGCAGGCGGTCGCCTACTTTGATGGCCATGAAATCGAACCTCGCTTCGGATAAATCTCAACCGGGAGCGGAGATTAGCGCAAGGTCCATTCCTGCTCCACCGCGTCGATCGCGTTGATGATCGTCAACCGCAACTTTTCGCCGCGCAGGGCGGCGGACTTGGGCAATCCGTCCAGCGCAATCTCATACGCGATCTCCCGCGTGGCGCCGTACTCGCGTTCGCGGCCCGGCTCGGGCAGCGGCAGATACCAGCTTGCCGGTCCCTCGACGAAGAGGTCGGCGTCCTCCGCGCCTTGCGGCTGGGCGACGGTGACGGCGATCCGCCGCGCCTTGCCTTCGACCTCGACCGTGAGGCCGACGACCCGGGGA
>JAUYJB010000054.1 GCA_030688605.1 Hyphomicrobiales bacterium | reverse complement strand
CACGGTCAGCTCGTTGATCAGCTCGACCAGCTCCTTGTGCTCCTCGTCAACGGACGGAATCCCGGTGCAATATTCATCCCGCCAACGGATCAGGGCCATGATTGCCTCCTAATCGGTCGCTTCGTGAAACAGAAAACCGCCACTCTCGGCACGAAATTGTATAACAAAAAGCGCGCCCGGTCGAAGCGCGACCTCGCGGCGCGGGGACCCGCGCCGAGCTGCCACAACGGTCCGGCCTTGATCGCCGTCAAGGCCGTCATACCTATTCGGTGGTTAGATCATGGGCTGCCGCAACCGCGCAAAGCGGAGGAGCCGTGTCCCGGCGGGCGCAAAAGCCGTGCGATGCTCAGGCGGAGGTCATAGCCTTTCTCGCCGACCCAAGAAGCTACACGCCAAAGCCCGAAACGGTGACGCGCATCGACACGCACGGCGCCATGGTGTTCCTGGCCGGCGATGCGGCGTACAAGATCAAGCGCGCCGTCAAATACCCCTACATGGACTTTTCGACGCTCGAGAAGCGGCAGGCAGTCTGCGAACAGGAGATTGCGGTCAACCGCGACAACGCGCCGGATATCTATCTCGGCACCGTCCCCATCACTCGGGCGGCGGACGGCCGGCTCGCCTTCGGCGGCGACGGCGAGGCGGTCGAGTGGGCGGTGTCGATGCGCCGCTTCGACGAGACCAGGAGCCTCGACCGCATCGCCGAGAGGGCGGGCCTTGACGATGCGCTGCTTGCGCGCCTTGCCGAACGGATCGCCGCCGCCCATGCCCGCGCGCCCATCCGCCGCGACTTCGACCAAGGCGCGGCCTTTGCCAAGCTGGTGAGCCAGGACGAACAGGAATTCGCAGCCGCGCCCGAGCTATTCGACCCGGAAAAGGCACGCCGCCTCATCGGCGGGACCCGGGCGGAGCTCAAGCGAAACGCCAAGCTCCTCGCCGCCCGGGGCACCGCGGGCCATGTGCGGCGCTGTCACGGCGACCTGCACCTGAAGAACCTCGTCCTCATCGACGATGAGCCGGTCCTGTTCGACGCCATCGAGTTCGATGAGGACATCGCCACCGTCGACGTGCTCTACGACCTCGCCTTCCTGCTCATGGATCTCGAGACGCGGGTCATGCGGCACGGCGCCAATCTGGTGCTCAACACCTATCTGAAGGCGGCGCGGCAGGACGCGCATCTCGACGGGCTTGCGGCGCTGCCGCTGTTCCTGTCTTCGCGCGCCGCGATCCGGGCGCGCGTCACCGCCAGCCTCAGCGCCCATGAGCATGGCCGCGCCCGGACCGCCGACGCCCAGGTGGCGCGATCCTATTTCGAGGCTGCTCTCGGCTTCCTGAAGCCTGAGCCGGCGCGGTTGATTGCCGTGGGGGGCCTTTCCGGCAGCGGCAAGACGACGATCGCGCGGATGCTCGCGCCGCACATCGGCGCCGCGCCGGGGGCCATACATCTGCGCAGCGACGTGGAACGAAAGGTCCTATTCGGCGTCGCCGAGACCGAAAGGCTGGGCCCGCGCGGCTATTCGCCGGAGGCGAGCCAAAAGACCTATGAGCGCCTGTTCACGCTCGCCGGCCGGGTGCTCGGGGCCGGCCGCTCGGTCATCGTCGATGCGGTTTTCGCGCGGCCCAAGGAGCGCGGAGCCATCAAGGCCGTTGCCCGGGAGAGGGAGGCCCCATTCACCGGCCTCTGGCTCGATACGCCGGAAGAGGTGATGATCGCCCGGGTCGAAGACCGCCGCCGCGACGCCTCGGACGCGCGGGCGGAAATCGTCCGCCAGCAGCTGACCTATGACCTGGGCGAGATCGATTGGGCGCGCGTTGCCGCCGCCGGCACGCCCGGCGAGGTGCTGGCCGCGGCGCTCAGGCAGGTGCAAAGCGGCTCTCAGCGAAGCGCGCGGTGAACCCCGGCAATCTGCTCCTCGACATTGACCGGCAGGCTCGAAATCGTCTCCAGCTCGCGATCCTCATAGACGTCGCGGTCATTGTGGCGGCGCGCCCATTCGGCGATGACGCGGTCGCGCTCGATCAGCAGCGCTTCCAATTGCGGGCGGAACAGGCGCAGCACGGCGGTGATCCAACGGTTGACCGCCAGGCACGGATAGACGTGATCGACCTTGAAGCGCTCGGCGATCTTCAGCGTATCGGCGGCCGAATAGAAGGTCTCGCCGGTGACCCAGCGATTGACGGTGAACAATCCCACGGGAAAGCCCGGTCCGTTCATGGAAATCGCGGTCAGATGGCAGATCGCATCCTTGCCGAGCGGCCGGGCGGCCGGGCCGTCATAGGGCACGGGCTCGATCGAAGCGGGAATGCCGCCGAAGCGCACGAAGGTGTGGAAATGACCGTGCTCGCCGGTCTCCGGACGATGGGCGTGGTAATAATATTGGCTTTTGGTCTCCTCGTCATAGACGTCGCCCTTGGGATAGTGATCCTCCTCGTAGAAAGTCCCTTGATGGGCAAGGACTTGGCCGACAACATTGGTGTTGGCCTTGCGCAGGACGCGATAGGCCTCGAGGATCTCGTCGGCGGCAGCGGCCATCGCCTCGAGGCGCTGGCGCGGCAGGGCGTCGAGCTGCAGCTTGAAATTCATGTCGCTTCCAACAAAACGCCGCCCTCGAACGATCGAGAGCCGGGAGGTCAGCTCAGAGCATAGGCAACGATGAGCGCGATCACGATCGCGGCGGCAAGCACGATCCAAAGCCGCCGGCTTGCGGCGCGGGCAGGCGCCGCCTCCGCCGGCGCCAGCTCGGGCACCGCCTCGGCCGGTTTCTCCAGCCGGCCCTTGAAGGCGGCAAAGAAATCCCTCGCGTAATGCCGCGCCGCGCCATCGACCAGACGGCTGCCGAGCTGGGCCAGCTTGCCGCCGACATCGGCTTTGACCTCGTAACGCAGCAGCGTGCCGTCGCCATCCTCGGACAGATGAACCTTGGCGGCGCCCTTGGCGAAACCGGCCGCTCCGCCCTTGCCTTCGCCGGAGATCGTGTAGCTTTCCGGCGGGTTGAGGTCGGACAGCGTCACCACGCCCTTGAAGCGGGCTTTCACCGGTCCGACCTTGGCCATGACGATCGCGGAAAGCTCACGATCCGACAATTTTTCCAGGGATTCGCAGCCAGGAATGCAAGCCTTGAGGATTTCCGGGTCGTTGAGGCTGGCGAACACCTGCACGCGCGGAGCGGCAATCCGTATCTCGTCATTCATCTGCATGGCGTCACGTCCATTCCAAAGATTCCTTAAAGATACCGCTCCCTGCCCATGGGCCCGGTCGTGGATGAGGTGTATCGCACTAACAGCCACTCGCCTCAATTGCAAAAGCCCAGGAATCTTGTTGCGAAGCTGCAACACGCGTGAACAATTTGTCAAAATATTCCGAGTAGGAATTGCGGCCTTTGGTCAAAACGCACACCATTTGCGGCTGTGAATCGCTGCTATGGTCCGGACGGAGAGACAGGGGTAACGAGATGCGAATTGGAGCGGTTTTCGCCGGGGGGCTGGCTGTTCTTGCAGTTTTAGGGGCATCCGACGACGCGGTCGCGGGGCGAACTCGCGACAAGGTCGATTTGGTCGACAACAGCCTGTACCTCATCAAAACCACGACCCGTGAGGAGGTCCGCTACGATGGCAGATATGCGCCGGGTACGATCATCGTCGATACCCGTGAGCGGGTCCTCTACTATGTCTTGAGCAACGACAAGGCAATTCGCTACGGCATCGGCGTCGGACGCGAAGGCTTTTCGTGGGGCGGCGTCTCGCACGTCTCGCGCAAGGCGGAATGGCCGGGCTGGACGCCGCCCAGCGACATGCGCCAGCGCCAGCCGTGGCTGCCGTCATACGTGCCGGGAGGGGAAGGAAATCCGCTCGGCGCGCGGGCGCTGTATCTCGGCGCGACGCTGTATCGCATACACGGCACCAATGAGGCGCAAACCATCGGACGGGCGGTCTCGTCGGGCTGCATCCGCATGCTCAACAGCGACGTGATCGACCTTTATGAGCGGGTTCGGGTCGGCGCCAAGGTGGTGGTCCTGCAATAAGGTCTTGACGGCTCGCCGGCCGCATTTGGCGGCCAGCGGGTGTCCGTGCTTGCAACCGGCGGTGTCAGCGGACGGATTTCGCCCGCGGCGCGCGGCCTGGATTTGTCTCGGACGCGTCCACCGACGCCTTCACCGTGGCGAGCCCCGCCATCAGCCGTTCGACGCCCTCCTTGTCGAGCCCCTGCAGGATGTCGACGATCCAATCGCGGTGAACGCTCGCCATTTCGGTGAAAAGCGCCCGGCCGCGCGGCGTCAGCGAGATGCGCTGCACACGCCGGTCGGCCGGATCGTTGCGGCGCTCGACCAGGCCTTCGCGCTCCAAACGGTCGGTGAGCCCGGTCATGTTGCCGCCCGAGACCATCAGCCGCTGGCCGAGCTCCGTCATGGTCAGCGGGCCGCCGCGTACCCGATCGAGCTGCGCCAGATAGTCGAAGCGGGCCAGCGACATGCCGAACCGCGCCCGCAGCCGCGACTGGATCTGGTCTTCGATCCGCTTGGCGCATGACAACAGCCGCAGCCACAGGCGGATGAGATCGCTGCCCTCGACGGCGGCCTCGGTCATCTTCCTGGAAGTGGAATGCTGGTTCATCGAATGGCCCCTCCTCCGGCGATCGCGATCGGCTGGCCGGCAACCTCGTGCATCTCCGGTGCGCAGATCCGCACAGGGGCGATGACCTTCCAACCGGCGGCGGCCGAGGCATGGCACCCGGAACGGAAATCGGGCAGCTCACTCATCGACAAGACCCCCCTCCGCAGTCTTTTCGCCGGCTCTTCTCCGCCCGAACCCCCTGCCCTCGGCCCAAATTGATCCGCAACCGGAAGCTTAGTAGCAGAAATTTCGATCATGTTCTGTTTACAACTGAATTAATCACAAACCGTTCCTTTGCCTCTCCGGCTTGGGCCGCTATCATGCAAGCGCCGCCGCCAATGACCGTCGGGAACCCGACCAATGAGTCGCCTCGCCTCTAAGCGTCTTCCTTGCTGCCTGGCGGCGAGCGCATGTCTCGTCGCGTCGGGGTTCATTGTGCGCGATGCGAAGGCCGCTGGCGATGTGGCGAAGGGTCACGACCTCGCGGTCGCCCATTGCGCCCGCTGCCACGTCGTTTCGG
Organism: Hyphomicrobiales bacterium; assembly: GCA_030688605.1. Taxonomy (NCBI): domain Bacteria; kingdom Pseudomonadati; phylum Pseudomonadota; class Alphaproteobacteria; order Hyphomicrobiales; species Hyphomicrobiales bacterium. Next base: position 5,322 of record JAUYJB010000054.1, on the reverse strand, counting down.
ACAAGAACCGCTTTTCCGGAATTTCCTCGACGCCGTCGTTCATGCTGCTGGTTGACGCGCTGCCCGACTGGAGGGAGCGGTTCGAGACCTTCTACGCGCGGCGGCCGCATCCGGTGCATGTCCGCGTCAAGGGAAATTCGCCGTTGACCGACCTGCCGCCCAACGCGATGCCGTTCGAGATCGAGCTCGACGATGTGCAGGACATTCTGGCCTATGTGGAGACCTTAAAAAAGTAATGCAATCGTTTGATGAAAAACGCGAAATACGGCGGAAAAGCCTCTATTTCCGCGCCGGCGAATCGCGCGAGAGCCCCTTCTCCGCAAGCTCGGCGAGATAGGCGGCCCAGCGCGCGTCGCGCTCGGCGCCGAGCTCGTAGAGATAGTCCCAGGAATAGAGGCCGGTATCGTGCAGGTCGGTGAAGGCGATGCGGACCGCGTAATGACCGACCGGGGCGACCGACATGATCTCGACTTGTCTTTTGCCGGGCACGGTCTGGCGCTGGGACGGGGTGTGGCCCTTGACCTCGGCGCTCGGCGATTCGACACGCAGATATTCGGCGGAAAGCTCGAATTTTTCGCCGCTTTCGAAGGTGACGGTCAGCGTCCTTTTGTCCTTGGCAAGGCGGATTTCGGTCGGCCGCCGGCGGATGTCGTTCATGTTCGGCGTCAACCCTTGAGGTTTGCGTCGATCGGCCAAGTTAGAGCATTATCCGGCGAGATGGGACGGATTTGATTAAAAAAATGCGCAAAATCCGCCGCAGGATGCCGCTTCTTTCCGGTCTTGCCGCTCTTGCCGGCCCGCTTGCCGCCGCTCTGCCGGCTGTTGCGCAGGAGCTGCCGCTCCTTCCGCCGTGGGCGGCGGAATCCGTGCGGGCGGTGTGCCGGGACTTCGCCGAAGGCGCGGCGCCCAGCGATGAAACCGTGGCGACGCATCTTGGCGCCATGGCCGACACGATCGCGGTCACCCGCGCGGGCCCGCGCCTCTATTCGGCGGCCGCGATCCGCGACGGGTTCGACCTGACGCTGACCGTGCGCCTGCCGGGCACGCCGCAGAGCCGCACCCGGCTGACCGCCGAGGAAAGGAGCGAAGGCGGGACAAGGGGCCGCCCGGCCTTCTTCGTCCAGGCGGGGCCGGACTGCCGGACCGAGCTTGCCCGCGCCGTCGCCTATGACGCGGACGGGGCGCCGGACCGGCTCATCCATTTCGCGGGCGACCCGCCGGCCGAAACCGAGGCCGAGGCGCTCAATCCGCCGGTGCCGGAGGGCAAGGACCCGGGCGGCGTCGCGGTGGCGACGATCGATACCGGCGTCAACTATCTTTTGCCGGAGATCGCGCCGCGCCTTGCCCGCGACGAGACGGGGGCGATCCTCGGCGCCGACCTTTTCGACCAGGACGGGCGGCCCTTCGACCTCGATCCGCGTCAGGGGCCGCTCTTTCCCCGCCGCCACGGCAGCGCGGTCGCCTCGATCCTGCTTTCAGAGGCGCCGGCGGCGCGGCTCGTCCCGTTCCGCTATCCGGGCAGGGACGCGGAAGCCTTCGCCGACCTCATCGAGCGCATCGCCGCGGGGCCGGCGCGCATCGTCTCGATGCCGCTCGGCGGCTATCGCGCCGAGGAATGGCGGCCCTTCGCGCAAGCCGCGGCGCGCCACCCGGAGCTGCTGTTCGTGCTTTCGGCGGGCAACGACGGGCGCGACATCGACGCAAGCCCGGTCTATCCGGCGGCGTTCGAAAACGACAATTTCCTGACGGTGACGTCCGCCGACCCGTTCGGGCGGCTGGCGGCGGAATCGAATTGGGGGGCCGCCCATGTCGACATCGCCGTGCCGGGCGAGCAGATCCCGGCGATCGACCACCGGGGGGCGCGCGGCAAGGCGTCGGGCACCAGCTACGCGGCGCCCAGGGTGGCGGCGCTCGCGGCGCGCTTCCTGGCCGCCCACCCCGACTGGGACGCGGCGCGGCTGAAGGCCGAGATCATCGCCCGCGCGATCCCCCTGCCGCGCGGCGGCGGCGACCGCCCGATCCGCCATGGCTGGCTGCCGGACCCTGCGGCGGTGGAGGTGGAGTAGGGGGGGGGCGGGCGGTTCTTTCGAAGGGTCAGCGCGGCGATTCTTGAAGAACGAGAATGTTCCATCAAAGTCTAAATGCTTATTATTTTCGGCTTTTTACGAGCTGGGCCATCTAGCTTCGTCTGAAGCTCTTCGACGATTTCATCCGGCTCCGGAGGATTGCCTTCTCGAAGGGAATTACGAACTTCATCCCATTCGGAGTAGACGACCTGAACGGTGCCAAATCTATAACCATGACCTTGCTTCTCGATAGGGTAGGTCAACCATGTTATTTCGCTATTAGCATGTGTTGTTTGGCGGAATCCCGGTAGGGCACGAAAAAACTGGGTATCGACGGCAACAAAGAACTTTTTGCCCCAACGTCTGAATACCGGAATTTTTAATTGAAGTTGAGGCACAAGACGTTTTTGTGCGGATGATCGAAAATCCGGTCGCCGGTCAGAAATTGCCACGTCCAATTTCCTATGAGCCAGATAGTGATTCATTGCGGGCCTGATCGTCCCGCCGGAAAAGTAGACGGCCTGAACTTCAACAGCTGCGAAATCGATGACTTTCCCGTCGTCAATATTACCGAGCAGAAAATCAACTTTTCCAATCTTCCTGTCGCGCTCGCCGGCTTCTTTGGCTTCGATTTTCAGGATGCGCACTTCGGGGTAAATGCCAAACGCAACACCTTCACCGAATGCGAGTCTGGCTGCATCTTTAAAAATCTTGTCGTTTTCAACAAACCGTACTGGACATGTCGCGGCGGCTTCTTTCCCGTCAGAAAGTGAGCAAATCCCTATTGGATTAGTCTTGCTGGATTTTGTGCATTTCGTGCCGCGAAAAGGGCAGAGCTTTGAATTTCTCGTCTCCCAAGCTTCAGTTGAGTGGTCATCAACTCCAAATCCAAATACCTCTGCGATCAGCATACCCGTCTCACTCTATCCCGCGGCGGCCATTAACGGGCAATCCTCAACATCGTCAAATTCGCCGAGATCTGAACGGATAATCGCATGCCCGATTTGCGAACCGAGCAAAGGCGGAACAGCATTTCCAACCTGCACGTATTGTTCGGTGCGTGATCCTTCAAAATGGAACCAGTCCGGGAAAGATTGGATTCGCGCTGCTTCGCGAACAGTAACGGCGCGGTCCTGTTCGGGGTGAAGAAACGCGCCCCAATGAAGATCACACTTGGTTAGAATGGTACAGGACAGGCCATCCCATGCCATACGGCCATAGCGTTTGGTATGGTCGCAACGCCTTGCCCGCTTCATACCGGTCGGCAGCAACTCAAAGGGAATGTCGCGCCAACTTCCGCCCGGTGGTATGTATTGCATTCGCTCCATGTTAATGGACGCAAGCTGGGGGGCCGCATGGTTGTGAACCTCGGTCGAGTTGCCGCGAAGCATGCGCTGATAGTCCGACTGCGGTGCGGTGGCATAAGGCTGCACGCCGCCGTCCTCTCCATTCTCAAGCGGTGGTAGATCGCTTATGGCCTCGGCAATGGTAACAAATGGATCGCCGTCTTCACCGTGCGACGGCCCAGGCCAACTGATGGGCTGGCCAAGGCGATTGGCAAGGAAGACGATACGGCGACGTTCCTGCGGGATACCGTATTCTTCGGCACGTAGAATGCTGGTCTCAACGTGGTAGCCGAGACCTCTTAGGCTTTTCAAGATCGCTTGAACCGCAGCGCCTTCTCCTGCCGAGGTTATGCCAGTCACATTTTCCATGACGACCCATTTGGGCATCAAGCCTTCGACAATCCGTAGGTACTCACGGAATAATTGGCTTCGATCGTCATGCATGCCGCGCTGATGATTGTAGACGCTAAATGCCTGACAAGGCGGACCGCCGATCAGACAATCCAGTTCCCCGGCTTTCAGCCCGGATGCTTTCAAAAGGTCAGCCGTCGTGATGTTTTCGATTGGTCCGGGCAGAAACTTGGCTTCTTCATGCGTCGCCGCGTAGGTCTCACCTGCGGATTCGTCGATATCGTTACCAGCAAGAACGTGAAAGCCAGCTTGGCGAAATCCCTCTGATAGTCCGCCTGCGCCGCAGAACAGGTCTATAGCTGTCGAGCCGTGATCCTTAGCCACTTGAGACCTACCTTTCCGGGGAATTGAATGAAAGGAGCAGTTGAAGCTCTTCGCTCCGGTAGCGCTCTAGAAATTCGGAGATAACGTGCCGCGTCAGCCATGATAGGGAAACGTCGTATTTGTTTGCAAAGGCGAGCAAGGAATCATGGTCGCTCTGCGATAGGCTTATGGTGATTCGTGGGCCTTTCTTGGTGGGTGGCATTATATATGTTCTGTTTTTGTTCTCAACAAAATAATTTATAACTCGATTCAGTGTGCATCGCTTTGCAGGGTAATTCAACGTGAAGATGCAATGTGAGAATTAAGATATTTTGGACAGGATAAGCCGGGAACGGCGCAGCGCGAACATGCGCCGGATCAAGAGCACAGGTATGAAGCCTGAGATGCTGGTACGGCGGCTCGTGCATGGAATGGGCTACCGCTACCGTTTACATAAACACCGGCTGCCTGGGCGGCCGGACATGGTGTTCGGGCCACGGAAAAAAGTGATCTTTGTGCATGGCTGTTTCTGGCACAGCCACGGTGATCCATCGTGCCCGATTGCCCACAAGCCACGCTCAAATCTGGAGTACTGGCTGCCGAAGCTCAAACGTACGAAGAAGCGTGACCGGGAGAACGTGGAGACACTAGAAGCCAACGGCTGGTCCGTTCTGGAAATTTGGGAATGTGAGTTGAAAGAGCCGGATGAATTGAAAGCCCGGCTACGCTCTTTCCTTGACTGAAATCGAATAACCCGTAGGGCGGAATAGCGCAGCGTGTTCCGCCATGTCGTCGCCCCAACACGGCGGGTTACGGCTTCGCCTAACCCGCTCTACGAGCCGGAATGACGGTTTGTTGCAGGCTCCCGGCCTCCATCACCCGCTTCGGGCTGCGCCCGAACCGACCTCTCCCCACCGGGGCGAGGTGAAGGAATGCCCCGCGCCCCTTCCCTCGTCATGCGCGGGCTCGACCCGCGCATCCATGCCGTTACGGCGCGGCCAGATGAGGGGCCGATGGAATGGACCGCCGGATCAAGTCCGGCGGTGACGTGTGAATTGGGGGTCAGGCACCCCTCCCCCGTCGTCCCGGACGAGCAGCGGCCCGCCCCCATCGTCGTGCCCTGGCCCGACCGGGGCACCCAGGAGCCTCCGAGGCAAAGCTTTGGCACAGGGGTTACTGGGTTGCCCGATCAAGTC
>JAUYJB010000053.1 GCA_030688605.1 Hyphomicrobiales bacterium | reverse complement strand
CGACCTTCACGCCGAACGGGAGGTTGCGCATGGCCGCGGTGGCCTCGCGGGTCACCTTCTCGTGCTCAGCCAGCGCCTTGGCGTCTGCGAGCGTCATGTTGGCAATGACGCCGCGGGCATCGGCCATAGCGTCGGCGCCTTTCCTGGCTCCTTCAGCGAACCCCTTGGCACCGTCGCCGAAGGCCTTTAAACCGCCACCGACTGCGCTCAGGGCGTCGGCGAGCAATCCAAACGGGCGGATGCCGAAGACCTTGATGCTACCCAAGAAATCGCCGATGCCTTTGATGATGCCGCCGACGAACGTCGCGATGCCGCCCACCACGTCGGAGACGACGGCAAGCAGCCAGAAGAACGCCTGGCCCAGGAACGTCGCCACGATGGCTACGCCCTTGAACACCGGGAACAGAGCTTCCAGAAGCGGCACCAACGCTTCGCCGAATGCCTTGCCGAACACAATTAGCGGCTGCGCCAGGGCCGCGATGATGGGTTCCAGCGGCTCCATGACGGCGGCGAGCACTTGCGCGGTCGGAGCGAGCTGCTCAAGGACGTGCCCAAGAAGCATCGCCGGGTTAGCGAGCGCGAGCAAGTCTTTCCCGGACTGCGTCGCTTTTCTGCCGAGCTCTTTGAGTTCAGCGAATGCCGCCTTGCCCATTGAAGCGGCACCGCGCCCAAGCGCCTCGATGCCATTCAGCGCGAGCAGGGCTGTGCTAGCAAGCGCTTGGCCCGGATCTCGCCAGACGGATGCGATGCCCGATCCTGCGGCCTGCATGGCGTCCAGCAACCTCGTTGGCCCCTGCGCCGCGAATGCGATGGTGGCTTGAATGGAGCGGCTGATCGCTTGGCCGTACTGCGCCAGACGCTGCTGCAGCATCTGCTTGGACGACGAGATGCCGGTACCAAATTCACTGACGTTCTCGCCGAATTCCATGATATCGGCGCTCGCCTGACCGATGCGCCGTTCCATGCCTTTGGCCGGGTGCTCGATCAGACCGAGAGCGATGGCCGCCTCGTTCGCCTTCTCCTTCAGGAAGTCGATCGAAGCACGCAACTCCTCCATCTGCGACTCGCTCAAGAAAGCCCCGGCCAAGTTCATCAGCACTTCGCCGACGGTCTGCAACATTTGCAGCATGCCCGCCATGATGACGCGCGGAATGGTCTCCATGGCCCGCTGGAGCGATGCGATCATGCCCTGCTGCTCGCGGATGCCCGCGGCGAGTCCGGGATCGATCCCAGCCAGAATGTTCTTCCCGGCACCGTCGTCAAAGCCCGGCACGCCGAGGAACTCCAGGACGCCCTGCAAGCCCTTGCGCAGCGCCTTCCAGGGGATGACGGCCTCGCGATTGTGCACGACGCCAGCGACCTCATGCGCCGGGCCGGTGCCGGTAAGGCGGGCGCCTTCCTGGAACCCGCGCAGGTCGGCTTCTCTCTCCAGGAAGTCGGCGAGGACGTCTGCAGACGCGTTGTCCACAGAGGCGGCAGCGAACATGCCTCGTCCGGCACCGGAGCGGTACTCGCCGAGCTCGCTGAGGCTGACCGTTCCTGGGTCAATGCCAATATCCCGCGCCGAGCGTCGGAATTGCTGGACGCGTTCCATCGCCGTCTGTGTTTGCCCGGCTACGATGGTGATCACTTCATCCAGGCTCTCAAGATCCTTGAAGCCGCGCAGACCCGTCACCCAGGCGATGGAGAAAGCCTCGGCGGCAGTGAGAAAGCCGATCGCCGTGTCAGCTGCCTGCGCATTGAGCCGCTGTACTTGCGCCATGGCTTCCTGGTCTTGCAAGAAGCGCCCTGCCAGGATGCGGGAGAAGTCTTCGCCGCCCTTGGTGAGATCGGCCAGCGAGCCCTGCACGATATTGCCAGCCGAGCGCAGTCCCTCTCCCAGACCGGCAGCGAGCAGATCCTCCAGGGCCGTGGCTCGCAGCTGAAAAGGCCCTCCCGTCGCGAGTGCCGGCAAGCCGCTGCTCTCCTGCTGTCGAAGAACTGCCAACATGTCTTTGCTGGGTTCAAGGCGCACGACCGAAGGCGGCCGAGAAATCTCCGCGCGAACATCAAGAGGGGCTGGAACTTCTTCAGGTGGCGCCATCGGCCGAGTGAGCTGTTCCAACACGGAAGGCAATGTTCGCGTTTCCGCGTCGGATCGCTGCGCTTCCTCACGGCCCCGCTCCATCTCCTGCTGCAGCGTATTGACGCCTTGCGCATCCATCTGCGGCTCGACCGTGCCGAAAACCAGGCGCAGCGCGCGCACCGGGATGGAGATGGAGTCGTCGCCCATCGTCCAATCCGCGAAGCGCTTCGTGAGTTCTGCCTTGACTGCATCCCACAGGCTCTTGACCTCGGCAAGCGCCAGATCCCAATCAATCAGCGTAACGGCCATAACGAGCGCCATCCCGAGCGTAACCTGCCATCCCGCGACGCCCGCGACGCCCGCCAGGAACTTGAAGCCCATCCCGGCGAACGCACCAGCCAGAACCCGCTCTAGACTGGTATCGAATATCTTACGATCCACCTGCGTCTGCGCCCAGTCGAACGCCAGCGAGATAGCCAGCGCCATGGTGAGGGGAACCGCCAGGGTGCCGAGCACCGCACCTGCAGCGCCCGCGGTCCACACGGCCCCAGGGGCGAGGAGGCTGCCCCAGGCAAGCGCGCCCAGTCCGGCAATGAGGCCACCGATGAACCTGGCTGTCAGGATAGACGCCACGGTCATGGTCACCTGCATGCCCATCTGAATCTGATGCGGCTGCAAGGCGTCGACGCGCGCCTGTACCTCCCGTAGCCAGTCGGGGATTTGCGCCTGCTGCACCGCCTCGTCGGGATCGAGACCTTCGGCGAGGGCTTGAAAGCGGATGCTCATCACGGTCGCTTCATCAAGCGGGCGCCCCAGGAGGCTATCAAGGAAGACGCCAGTCCGGGTTTCCGGTGATGGCACGAGGTCGATAAGCCACTGCACGCGCCGGCCAATCCATTCCGAGACGGGCGCGGCTGTCCCCTGGATGAGGTTTACTGTCCAATCCACGCTGCGCCGCAGCCACTCGCCGGCAAGAGAACTGGCGCCTTGCGCGAGGTTTACGGCCCACTCCAGGGTCTTCTCAAGCCAATCAGCAATGGCGTCCGCGGTACCTTTTGCAAGGTCCACGGTCCAAGTGACGGCAGCGTCGATCCAGTCGCCCGATTGCCCGATCGCGCCCTGAGCCAAGTTCACGGCCCATGTGATGCTCGAACGGACCCAGTCTCCGGCGAGGGTGCGAGCGC
>JAUYJB010000052.1 GCA_030688605.1 Hyphomicrobiales bacterium | reverse complement strand
GCGCTCGCCGCCGCGCGCGCCGGGTTGGCGCGGCGCGCGGAGGATCCCCTGCTCGATGACCAGGTCGCTGCCGCCGCCGATGAGGATCAGATGCTCGGCATTGTCGCGCCTGAGCAGCACCAGCCGCCGGCGCGGGTCGATCTGGACCGCCTCCAGGATGGCGAGACGGGCGATGCGGCCGCGGCGGCCGGCGCGCGGAGCGCCGCCCCGGGATAGCCGCCGGAACAGCCAGGCGACAAGGACGATCACGATCAGGACCACCGCGAAGGCGATCAAGGTGCGCATGGTCACGTCGAGAGTGACGCCGAGGAGCTGTTCTAGGAAATCCATGGCTTGCGTCCCATCGCTGTGTTGTGTCGCATCCCTGTGTCATCGAATGATAAGATCATACTATACCCAAACCGCAAAAATTGCCGACTTTGTGGCCGGCCGGGCCTTGGGGCCGGCGGCGGCCGGCACCGCGCCGCCGGCAAGCCCGGCGCGAAACGGCGTTGGCCGCGGTAGGGAGCAAACGGGACGTTGAATTTCTCCGCCTAAAGGCCCATCCTCGCTTGCGGTATGGCGAATCAGGGCCGCGATACGGGCGTATGACGGACGTTCAGCTGAGGCACCCGACCCCTGCGCCGCGCGGCGAGCGCGAGCGGCAGGGCAGCCTCGTCTGGCTCCTGATTCTGGCCATCGGACTGGTCGGCGCCGCGGTCACGCTCTCGACGCTCGACCGCGACGCCGCGGAGCCCTTCGTCTTCGCTCTGCTGGCGCTGTTCTCCGTGATCGGCGTCGTCGCCCTGTTCGGCGCCGCGGTCGGCGTCATCGGCTTCGGCGAGCGCGACCACAACAGCACCATGGCCGGCGAAATCATCGCGGCGCTCGACGAGGGCGTCGTCGTCACCGGGTCCGACGAGCGGGTGATCTACGCCAACGAGACCTACATGGCGATGAGCGGCTCGGACGGACGGTCGGTCGCCTCGACGGTGCCGCGCGCCTTTGCCGCCCATCCCGACGCCAACGAGCCGATATTCCGCCTGGCGCAGGCGGCGCGGGAGGGCCGCCGCTGGCAGGAGGAGTTCCGCGTCGGCAGCGACGTGGAGGAAGGCGAGGGGCGCTGGTACCGGGTCTCGGTGCAGCCGGTGGACTTCGCCGCCGACGGCACGCCGGCCAAGTCGAGCCGCTCGATCTGGCGCGTTGCCGACATGACCGAGGAGCGCCAGCGCCAGGAAAACATCTTCCAGGAGCTGCAGAACGCGATCGACTATCTCGACCACGCGCCGGCCGGCTTCTTCTCCACCAATGCCGACGGCCACATCCAATATATGAACGCGACGCTCGCCGGTTGGCTCGGTCTCGACCTGACCCAGACGGTGGCGGGCGCGGTGCAGCTGCGCGACATCGTGGCGGGCCAGTCGAGCGCGCTCCTCGACCAGGCGGTGCCGGTGGCCGGCGAGGCGCGCACAGAGGTGCTGGACCTCGACCTCAAGCGCCGCGACGGCACGCCGTTGCCGGTGCGGCTCCTGCACAGCGTCTCCTTCACCGCCGACGGCAGCCCCGGCTATTCGCGGACGCTGGTCATCAACCGCAGCCCCGGCGAGGACGTGTCGGAAACCCTGCGAGCGGCCGAGGTGCGCTTTGCCCGCTTCTTCAACAATGCGCCGATCGCCATCGCCACCGTCGAGGCCGGCGGCGCCATCGTGCGCGCCAACGCGGCCTTCGCACGCATGCGCTTCGGGGCCAAGGCCGACAAGGCGGCGCGCGGCAATCTGATCGATCTCGTCACCAGCGAGGACAAGGAGGCGGTCGCGGCAGCACTCAAGGTGGCCGCCGCGGGGCAGAGCGACATCGAGCCGTTCAACGTCACCTTCGCCGGCGAGGCCCCGCGCGCGGCGCGGATTTTTCTGAGCCCGGCCACCGACCTCGACCGCAAGAGCGCGGCCATCGTCTACGGCATCGACACCTCGGCGCAGCGGGCGCTGGAGGCGCAGTTCGCCCAGAGCCAGAAGATGCAGGCGGTGGGCCAGCTCGCCGGCGGCGTCGCCCACGACTTCAACAATGTGCTGACCGCCATCATCGGCTATAGCGACCTGTTGCTCGCCAGCCACCGGCCGACCGATCCGGCGTTCCAGGACATCATGAACATTAAGCACTCGGCCAACCGCGCCGCCGGCCTGGTGCGCCAGCTTTTGGCCTTCTCGCGCCGGCAGACGCTCAGGCCCGAGGTGCTGCGGCTCAACGACGCGATCTCGGAATTCACCGTCATGCTGCGCCGGCTGCTCGGCGAAAAGGTGGCGCTGATCCTCAAGCACCCGCCCGACCTGTGGCTGGTCAAGGTCGACCAGATCCAGCTCGAGCAGGTGATCATCAACCTCGCCGTCAATGCCCGCGACGCCATGTCCGACGGCGGCAAGCTCACCATCCGCACCGCCAACGTCGCCGCCGAGGAGGCCGCGGCTTACAGATTCACCGGCATGCCGGCGGCCGAATATGTGCTCATCGAGGTCTCCGACACCGGCGCCGGCATGACGCCGGAGGTGATGGAGAAGGTGTTCGAGCCGTTCTTCTCGACCAAGGATGTCGGCAAGGGCACCGGGCTCGGCCTGTCGACGGTCTACGGGATCATCAAGCAAACCGGCGGCTTCATTTATCCCAAGAGCAAGCCGGGCCAGGGCACCAGCTTTATGATCTTCCTGCCGCGGCACCTGGCCGCCGACCCGGCCGAGCGCGCGGCGCGCGCCGGCGAGACCAAGGAGGCCCGCGAAGGCAGGGAGGCGAAGGAGGCAAAAGCGGCCAGGGAAGCCAAGGAGGCCAGAGAGGCGCCGGCCGACCTTACCGGCCGCGGCCGGGTGCTCTTGGTCGAGGACGAGGACGCGGTGCGCACCTTCGCCGCCCGGGCGCTGACCTCGCGCGGCTATAGCGTCTTCGAGGCGGCCTCCGGCGCCGAGGCGCTGGAGGTGATGGGCAAGCAGAACGACGGCATCGACCTCGTCGTCTCCGACGTGGTGATGCCGGAAATGGACGGGCCGAGTCTGCTCAAGGAGCTGCGCAAGCGCTCGGCCCACGTCAAGATCATCTTCATGTCCGGCTATGCCGAGGAGGCATTCAAGAAGAACCTGGAAGGTGACGAAAACTTCCACTTCCTGCAAAAGCCCTTCAATTTGAAGGAGCTCGCCGCGATGGTGAAGGAGGTGATGGAGGAGTAAGGGGCGCCGTCGCCGCCTCCCCTCCTTCGCCATGTGTGGACGGCCGCTGCGTTGCAGGAGTTTTGTTGACGCGGCTTGGCGACCTGGTCGGGTGCGGTCATGTGTCCGGCCTTTGTGCGCGGCGCGTCAGGGCCGCTGCCCGTGATGGTGTCGGCGGGCCGGGCGCCGTACATTGCCACGGGCTCGCGGCTCATGACGAAGGGCGGTTTCGGTCATCCGCGCGCGGAACCCCACGCGGCTTGTTCGGCAACAGGGCTTCGATGATCGACCACTCGAAATCGCTGATCTCATAACGGCGCTGGCTCATGGCGTGCTCCTCCTCAAGGAGCTTGAATCACCATTCGACCAAAAACGGAATTTCCTTTATGAGTCGGAGACCTAATCTGTTCACCACAAGCAGTTAAGATGCTGGCGCCCGGCATCAGAGGGCTATCGTACCCCGCTTGCGGTAACCCTCGTAGGAATATAGCCGCGCCCTGCAATCTCCGGAACATGTGGCGAACACGCCCCGAATCCACCATTATCCACAACCATTTAGATTTTCCCTTGCCAATCGGAACAAAACGTGTACATTGGTTGCGATTGAATGAGTCCGGGGGGTATGGGATAAGGAGTTTCGGCGATGACCGGCACCAAGCTTCGCCTCGTTGAAGGGGACGGGATGGACAAGACCAAGGCGCTCGACGCCGCGCTGAGCCAGATCGAGCGGCATTTCGGCAAGGGCTCGATCATGCGGCTGGGGCAGAACCCGGTGGTCGAGATCGAGTCGATTTCCTCAGGCTCGATCGGCCTCGACATCGCGCTCGGCATCGGCGGCCTGCCGCGCGGCCGGGTGGTCGAGATCTACGGGCCGGAATCCTCCGGCAAAACGACGCTGGCGCTGCATTGCCTGGCGGAAGCCCAGAAGCTGGGCGGCACCTGCGCCTTTATCGACGCGGAACACGCGCTCGATCCCGGTTATGCGCGCAAGCTCGGCGTCGATGTCGGCGAGCTTCTGATCTCGCAGCCCGACACCGGCGAGCAGGCGCTGGAGATCGCCGATACGCTGGTGCGCTCCGGCGCCATCGACGTGCTGGTCATCGATTCGGTGGCGGCGCTGACCCCGCGGGCCGAGCTCGAGGGCGAAATGGGCGACAGCCTGCCCGGCCTGCAGGCGCGGTTGATGAGCCAGGCGCTCAGGAAGCTGACCGCCTCGATCTCCAAATCCCGCACCATGGTCATCTTCATCAACCAGATCCGCATGAAGATCGGCGTCATGTTCGGCTCGCCGGAGACCACGACCGGCGGCAACGCGCTGAAATTCTATGCTTCCGTGCGCCTCGACATCCGCCGCATCGGCGCCATCAAGGACCGCGACGAGGTGGTCGGCAACCAGACCCGCGTCAAGGTGGTCAAGAACAAGGTCGCGCCGCCCTTCAAGCAGGTCGAGTTCGACATCATGTATGGCGAGGGTATCTCCAAGACCGGCGAGCTGATCGATCTCGGTGTCAGGGTCGGCATCGTCGAGAAATCCGGCTCCTGGTTCTCCTATGACAGCCAGCGCATTGGCCAGGGCCGCGAGAACGCCAAGCAGTTCCTGAAGGACAATCCGGAGATGGCCCGGGCCATCGAAAAGGCGATCCGCGAGAATGCCGGCCTGCTGGCGAGCCGCATTCTCGAAGCCGGCAACGGGGAAGCCGGCGGCGGGGAGCCCGGCGAGGGCGAAACCCCGTTCGACGGCGATACGCTGGAGGCAAGCGGCTAGAGCGGCCGCAGACGGGCACAAACGGCGCTGGCCGCAAGGCGGGTGTAATTTGGGGCGCGCGCGCGGAGGCGGCGCGCCCTTCACGCGTCCGCGGCGGGCGGAGCCGGAGGTGCTCGCGAGCGCCGGACCGCTGGACTTCGCCCGCGGTCATCCTATAAACATCGCAAGACGCATTGAAACTTGAAGGCATGGGCCGCGCGAACAGGCGTGGCCCGTCGCGTGCGGCGCAGCGGAGAGGTCGATATCGCATGTCAGGCGTCAACGAGATCCGCGCCACTTTTCTCGATTTTTTCAAGCGGCACGGTCACGAGATCGTGCCGTCGGGGCCGCTCGTGCCACGCAACGACCCGACGTTGATGTTCACCAATGCCGGCATGGTACAGTTCAAGAACGTCTTCACCGGCGTCGAGAAGCTCCCCTACAAGCGCGCGGTCACGGCGCAGAAATGCGTGCGCGCCGGCGGCAAGCACAACGACCTTGACAATGTCGGCTATACCGCCCGCCACCACACCTTTTTCGAGATGCTCGGCAATTTCTCCTTCGGCGACTATTTCAAGGACGTCGCGATCGAGCTTGCCTGGAAGCTGATCACCGAGGAGTTCGCGCTGCCGGCCAAGCGGCTGATCGCCACCGTCTATGCCGACGACGAGGAGGCTTACGATCTGTGGAAGAAGGTCGCCGGCCTGCCGGAGGGCCGCATCGTCCGGATCGACAGCGACGACAATTTCTGGGCCATGGGCGAGACCGGCCCGTGCGGGCCGTGCTCGGAGATTTTCTACGACCATGGCGAGCATATTCCAGGCGGGCCCCCGGGCAGCGCCGAAGCCGAAGGCGACCGGTTCATCGAGATCTGGAACCTTGTCTTCATGCAGTACGAGCAGCTGAGCGCCGATGAGCGCGTCGACCTGCCGCGGCCTTCGATCGACACCGGCATGGGGCTCGAGCGTTTTGCCGCCGTCCTCCAGGGCACCCACGACAATTACCGGATCGACCTGTTCCGCGCCCTGATTAGGGCTGCTGAGGACGCGCTCGGCGTCGAGGCGGACAGCCGCAACGTGGCGAGTTTCCGGGTCATCGCCGATCACCTGCGCGCGGTCGGCTTCCTCATCGCCGAGGGCGTGCTGCCGTCGAACGAGGGGCGCGGCTATGTGCTCAGAAGGATCATGCGTCGCGCCATGCGCCATGCCCAGCTCCTCGGCGCGGCCGAGCCCGTCATGTGGCGGCTGGTTCCGGCGCTGGAGCGCGAGATGGGCCAGGCCTATCCGGAGCTCAACCGCGCGGAGGGACTGATCACCGAGACCTTGAGACTGGAAGAGAGGCGCTTCCGCAAGACCCTGGCGCGGGGTCTGCAGATCCTGGACGAGGAATCGGAGGGGCTGAAGCAAGGCGACGTGTTCTCCGGCGAGGTCGCCTTCAAGCTCTACGACACCTATGGCTTTCCGTTGGACCTCACCGAGGACGCGCTGAAGGGCCGCGGCATTGCGGTCGATAAGGCGGTGTTCGACACGGCCATGGAGCGCCAGCGCGAGACCGCCCGCCGGGCCTGGGCCGGCTCCGGCGAGGCGGCGACCGAGGAGATCTGGTTCAAGGTGCGTGAGGAGGCCGGCGCCAGCGAGTTTCTCGGCTACGAGACCGAGCGCGCGGAGGGCGTCGTGGTGGCGCTCGTCAAGGACGGCGCCGAGGTCGACAGGCTGGCCACGGGCGAGACGGGCGCGGTGGTGCTCAATCAGACGCCGTTTTACGGCGAATCCGGCGGCCAGGTCGGCGACCGTGGCGTGATGACGGCCGAGGGCACGCGGTTCAGCGTTTCCGACACCCAGAAGAAGCTCGGTGACGTTTTCGTCCATTACGGCGTGGTCGAGATGGGCGCGCTTGAGCGCGGCATGGCGCTCGAGCTTAAGGTCGATCACGCGCGCCGCGCGGGCGCCCGCATCCATCATTCGGCGACCCACCTCTTGCACGAGGCGCTGCGCGAGGTGCTCGGCAGCCACGTGGCGCAGAAGGGCTCGCTCGTCGAGCCCACCCGGCTGCGTTTCGACTTCAGCCATCCCAAGGAGATGGACGAGGCCGAGATGGAGGCGGTCGAGCGCATCGCCAACCGGGTGGTGGAGCAGAACGAGGAGGTGGCGACCCGGCTGATGAGCGTCGACGAGGCGATCGAGCAGGGGGCGATGGCGCTGTTCGGCGAGAAATACGGCGATGAGGTGCGCGTCGTCTCCATGGGGACCCAGCCCGGCGTCGAGGGCGCCAGCCGGACCTATTCCTTGGAGCTGTGCGGCGGCACCCATGTGCGCCGCACCGGCGATATCGGCCTCATCAAGGTGACGACCGAGGGGGCGGTCGCGGCCGGCGTCCGGCGCATCGAGGCGCTGGCTGGCGAAGAGGCGCGCAGATATCTCGACGAGCAGGACAGAAGGGTGCGCGCCGCGGCGGCGCTGCTGAAGACGACGCCGGGCGAGCTGACCCACAGGCTCGAGCAGCTCGTCGAGGAGCGGCGCAGAATCGAGCGCGAACTGGCCGACGCCAAGCGCAGGCTTGCACTCGCCGGCGGCCGCGCGGAGGCCGGCGGCGAGGACGAGGGCGTGCGCGAGGTCGGCGAGGTCAAGATGCTGACCCGCACCCTGCGCGGGATCTCGCTCAAGGACCTGCGCGGGCTTGCCGACGACGGCAAGAAGAAGCTTTCCTCCGGCATCGTCGCCATCGTCGGCGTCAGCGAGGAGGGCAAGGCCGGCATCGTCGTCGGCGTCACCGACGACCTGACGAAACGGTACAATGCCATCGACCTGGTGAAAATCGGTGCCCGGGCGCTCGGCGGCTCGGGCGGCGGCGGCCGCCCGGACATGGCGCAAGCCGGCGGCCCCGACGGCGGCAAGGCGGAGGCGGCGCTCGCCGCCATCGCCGAGGCGGTCGAGCGGGCGACCGTGCCGGGCTAGAGCGGTTCATGGTCATAGGGAACCATTTGACCGGGATGATTTTGCGCCGGGGCCAGGCGCGGCTCGCCGGGGCGATGCGGTGCATCGGCCAACAGCCGCAACACCGCCACGGCGCAAAAGAACCCGGCCTTCG
>JAUYJB010000051.1 GCA_030688605.1 Hyphomicrobiales bacterium | reverse complement strand
AGAGCCCGTTTGAGAATGGGGATTGAACGAACCCGCTGGCGCGGGAGTGGCGTGAGCGGTTAGGGGAAGGCGTCCTGTCTGCGAGGATTGCGGTTGTTGAAGCCCAATCCAAAAGACAGGAGCACCCCCGATGGCTGATCTGAGCCCTCTGCGCCGCCGTATGATCGAGGACATGACGGTCCGCAATCTGTCGCCGGCGACGCAACGATCCTACCTGCACGCGGTCACGAAGTTCAGCCGGTATTTCGGCCGCTCGCCGGACCGGCTGGGTCTGGAGGAGGTGCACGCCTTCCAGGTCCATCTGGTTTCGACGGGCATCTCGTGGCCGGCATTGAACCAGACGGTCTGTGCTCTGCGGTTCTTCTATGGCGTCACGCTCGGTCATGACGAGACCCCGGAGCGGATCCCCTATGCTCGGGAGCCGCGCAAGCTGCCGGTGGTGCTGTGCGCCGACGAGGTGGTGCGGTTTCTCGAGGCGGTACCGAGCCTGAAGACGCGTGCCGCGCTGACGACGGCCTATGCGGCGGGGCTGCGGGCGTCCGAGGCAGTGGGCCTCAAGGTCGGCGATGTCGATAGCGGCCGGATGATCATCCGGGTCGAGCACGGCAAGGGCGGCAAGGACCGCACCGTTATGCTGTCGGCGCAGCTGCTCGGTATTCTGCGGACCTACTGGCGTCTGTCCCGGCCGCGGCACTGGCTGTTTCCCGGCCGCGACGAGACGAAGCCGATCGACGTCCAAGTGCTGCATGCGGCCTGCCGCTCGGCCTGCGCCGCGGCCGGTCTGACGAAGCGGGTGACCGTTCACACGTTGCGGCACAGCTTCGCCACCCATCTCCTGGAGAGCGGCACCGATATCCGCATCATCCAGGTGCTCCTGGGCCACAGTAATCTGTCGAGCACGGCGCGCTACACGCGGGTCTCGAACGGGTTGATCCGGCGGACCGAGAGCCCGCTCGACCGGCTGACCTTGGAGGTGGTGCCGCCCGCCTGATCGGACCGCGCCATGCCGGCCGGTCTGGAAGTGGCGGATGTCTTCCGCCACCACGGCGATGCTTATCGACGGGTGCATGACGGTCATCTGAGCCGCGTCGAACGTCGGGTCATGAGCGCCATCGAGCTGTGCCGAACCGCCGAACTGGGTGGCCACATCGAGGCTTGCTCGGATTGTGGATTGGTTCGCTGCGCTTATAACTCCTGTCGCAACCGGCACTGCCCCAAGTGCCAGGGATCGGCCCGCGCCGATTGGCTTGCGGCGCGAGCGGCCGAGTTGCTGCCGGTGCCGTATTTCCACGTCGTCTTCACCCTGCCGGCTCCGGTCGCCGAGATTGCGTTCCAGAACAAGGAGACGGTCTACGCCATTCTGTTCCGAGCCGCCGCCGAGACGCTGCACACCATCGCCGCCGATCCCAAGCATCTCGGCGCCGAGATCGGATTCGTCGCCGTGCTCCATACCTGGGGTCAGACGCTGCACCACCATCCCCATGTCCATTGCGTCGTGCCGGGCGGCGGCCCATCGCTCGACGGCACCCGCTGGGTCAGCTGCCGACCAGGATTCTTCCTGCCGGTTCGCGTGCTCTCGCGCCTCTTTCGCCGGCTGTTCCTCGACCAACTGCGCGCCGACTTCGAAGCGGGTGAACTCGGCTTCTTCGGCGCGCTCGCTGGCCTCGCCGAGCCCGCCGCATTCTCCCGCCGGCTCCGCGAGCTTTGTGGCGTCGAATGGGCAGTCTATGCCAAGCCACCCTTCGGCGGACCCGCGCAAGTCCTGGCCTATCTCGGCCGATATACGCATCGGGTTGCCATCGCCAATGCGCGTTTGATCAGCATGACAGACGATGAAGTCGCCTTCCGCTGGAAGGACTACCGCCACCACAGCAAGTCGAAGGTCATGACCCTCAACGCACACGAGTTCATTCGACGCTTTCTCCTGCACACCCTGCCGGATGGCTTCCATCGCATCCGCCACTACGGCTTCCTCGCCAACGGCCATCGCGCGGCGAAGCTGGCGCTCTGCCGCGGGCTGCTGGAGGTAGCGTCTGCAGAACCGACCGCCGAACAAGCCCAGGATACTGCTCCGTTGCACAGACCCGATCGCTGCTCCTGCTGTGGCGGCGCAATGATCACTCTCGTCACCCTGCCGCGGCCACAACCGCGCCGCCCATCCTTCTGGCACGATACCTCATGAGCAACCCGAACCGCGACACCACCGGCTTGTCGATACCGGACGCCATCCCCGCAGGACAGGAAGGCGTTGTCTCTGACGTCAGCGCCGCTGCGGCCCGGCCGCAGCACGGCGGCATCGGAACCAGGTTGGCCGCTTCTGTTCCGTATCGCTGGCTTGCCGCCGACGGTCCCGCTCTCGTGCCACCCATCAGAGGCGCCATGCAGCACGTCCGCTCCGCAATCTCGGGGCCGCCGGCCAACCTACAATCCCCATAGCGCGCCAACCATTCCGCGGCTTCGCTCAATCCGGCTTCAATGAGGTCGCGCCCCCGTATGCCCGCCGCTTCCGCCGCGCGACCTCACAGAACCCTCCAGATTGAACCCTCCAGATTCCCTTGGCGCGGCATTCGTGATTCACACTCTGGATGTGGACACGAGAGACGCGAGGCCGCATGGCCGCGATCGAGCGGAAGACGAAGCGTTATCCGACCGATCTCACCGATGAAGAATGGGAGCGGATTGCGCCGCTGCTGCCCAATCCAGCGAAGCGAGGGCGCAAGCGGGAGGTGGATCTGCGCGAGGTGCTGAACGCCATCCGCTATATGACCCGCTCGGGCGGCGGCTGGCGCATGCTGCCGAAGGATTTTCCGCCGTGGCAGACGGTCTACTGGTGGTTCCGCCGCTTTGTGCGGCTGATGCTGTTCCGCACCATCCACGACATCGCGCTGATGATGGACCGCGAGCGGCAGGGACGCGAGGCGAGCCCGAGCGCCGGTGTTGTCGACAGCCAGACGGTCAAGGCGCCGGCGCCGGGAGCGCCGCGCGGCTACGACGCCGCCAAGAAGACGGTCGGGCGCAAGCGGCATGTGGCGGTGGATACCGATGGTCGCCTGCTGATGGTCAATCTCACCCCGGCGGACCTCTCCGACAGCGCCGGCGCGCAGATGATCCTCGATGCCATCCGCAAGCGATGGCCGTGGCTCAAGCACCTGTTCGCCGACGGGGCCTATGACAGGACGCAACTCATGGACAAGGCCGCCTTCCTCGACTTCGTCATCGAGGTCATCCGCCGCATCGACGCCGAACCTGGCTTCAAGGTGCTGCCGCGCCGCTGGGTGGTCGAGCGGACCTTCGGCTGGATGACCCGCTGGCGTCGCCTCGTGCGCGACTACGAGCAGCGCATCGACGTCTCCGAAGCCATGATCCACGTCGCCATGGGAAGCCTGCTGCTGCGAAGGATCGGCCATTGATGCAATTCTCAAACGGACTCTAAGCTGTCGCCCGACCAATTGCACAGCGACCGGTTGGCCGGCGAGAGGATCGAACGAGTTTTCGATCACGCGCCCGGCAACAAAGTGGCTATCGGCGGCATCAAGGTGATCGCCGCCAGCGGCTGGTTTGCCGCACGACCATCCGGCACCGAGGCGATCTACAAGATCTACGCGGAAAGTTTCAACGGCAAAGAACATCTCCAACGTATCCTGCAAGAAGCGCAGAGCCTCGTCGACGCGGCGCTGGCCAACCCTTAACTGATTGAAGGAACCCTCATATCCGACCCACTCGACCAGCAATGCATCAACACGCTTCGCTTTCTATCGGTGGACATGGTGCAGTACGCCAGCAGCGGCCATCCAGGCCTCCCGTTGGGCACCGCATCAATGACCTACGCGCTGTGGACGCGCCGGCTCAAGCACCGCCCAGCGAACCGGCACTGGACCGATCACGACGCTTCCTGCTGCCCGCTGGACACGGCTGCCGCTTCAACCTAGTTTGCGATATGGTTTGAACGCTGTCGGGTTTTGCCGGAGGCTCCAACTCTTGAGAAGGTGGAGCCACGATAGTCGCCGCCATATGTTTGGATCAACTCCAAATCCAGTTGGTCAACGTGAAGTAAAATCGGCGGTTTTAGAGAAACCCGTGCGCAACGGCAAGGCGCCGGCGATGTCCGGAGACTGCCGCTCTTTGTTGAGCGATGGAACCTAGGCGGCGTCAGACCGTTAATTCCGTGGAGCGGGACCGAGGCATTCGCTTGATCGTGGACTGTCGCATCATCTGGCAGGGAGTGTCCCATGTCTGAGCCTGAGCTCCTGAAGCATAACAAGACGGGGGCTCCGCCGCCATGCCAGCAAGCCGAGCACCAAATCCTTCGCCATGTCCTGGTCTGTGTCGATGCGTCTCCCTTTGCGGATGCCGTGTTGGCGCACGCGGCCGCGGTGGCCATCGCGGCCGATGCACAAATGACCGTCATGCGCGTTCTCGAGACGCCGGCGGTTCAGGTGCCGATGGACCCGGTGGAGTGGACGCTGCGCCACCGCGATGTGGAGGCTGACTTGCGCGAGCGCGCGTCGCGCTTTGGCGACCTTCAAGCCGATGCCGTGGTCGTCGACGGACCGGCCGCCGAACGCATCTGCGCCTGGGCGCGCGACAATGCGGTGGACCTGACCGTGCTGGGCGGAGGTGGCGAGGGCAACTGGCCCTTCGTGGGATTGGGCGGCACCGCGCGTCGGGTGGCGGAGGTCGTCAACGGTTCGGTACTGCTCGTCCCGTCGCCACAGGTCGGTGACGCTCCGATACGCTATCGCAGGGTGCTGATACCGCTCGACGGCTCTCCGCGATCGGAATGCGCCTTGCCGCTCGGCTTGGGAATTGCGGCCGCCCACGGCGCCGAGATGGTGCTCGTCCATGCGGCCCCGAATATCGATCTCACCGAGGCAGATCCACTCGAAGCTGAGGCCATCATGTTGCGCGACCGGCTGCGCCGTCGCAACGAGCGCGCCGCCGAGCGGCATTTGAAGCGGGTCCGATCCCGGTTGCCCCCCACCCCGGCGACCAGAATACGGGTATTGCCGAGCGGCGATCCGCGCCATGCGCTCGCGCGCGCGGCAGTGGAAGAGCACGCCGATCTCATGGTTCTTTCCTCCACCGGCCAGAGCGGACATCCGGACATGTCCGTGGGCAGTGTCGCCGACTATCTGATCAACCACATGAACATCCCTGTCCTGCTCGTGCGGGGACATGAGGGAAGTCCGCCGATGGTTTGCAGGAGATCAGGCGAAGCCATGGCCGTGAGGCTGCCGAGCCGGGCGCTGATGTGACACTTTCCGCGCCAGTGCAAGACGCCATCGCGCCGGACGGCGGGTTTGCGGTCGCCGCCGTCGCGATCCGGTCGCGTCATGACATCGACAGGGGCCTGCCCGAGCCGGCCCCCGTCTGGCGGAGACTCTCCGCCATCTTTCCCTGGCTGGATCGCGCACGCCGCCATTGCACCGAGCCGCCGCCGCATGCAGCCAAGGCCTCGGAGTGGCTGCTCGACAACGAGTTTCAGGTGCGTCGCGCCATTCGACAGGTGCGCGAGGATCTACCCACCGCCTTCTACCGTCGATTGCCGCGGCTCGCCGCGCCCGAATATCGGGGAATCCCGCGCGTCATGGCGCTGGCGCAAGGCATGCTCGACGTCGCGCATATGCAGGTCAGCATCGCCGGCGCGGTGGAGTTCGTCAAGGCGTATCAGCAGGACGGGCCGCTGACGATTGCCGAGCTTTGGGCGTTTCCGGCGATGCTTCGCCTCGCCTGCCTGGAGGCGCTCGTTCAGTCGTTTTCCGAACTCTTGCCCGAACTTACCCCGCCATTCGAACCGACGCCCCGATTGACGCGTCACGAGACGCTTGACCCGACCGAAGGCGTCTCACGCGCGATTTCGGCCCTCATGGCGGTGTCGAACACCTCCTGGAAGGCGTTCTTCGAGCAGGTGAGCCGTGTCGAAGCGATCCTGCAGGACGATCCCGCCGGCGTTTATTCGGCCATGGATTTCGACACGCGAGACCGATACCGCAAGGCCGTCGAGGAAATCGCGGACGACGCGCCTGCGTCCGAGTGGGAAGTCGCCGAGGCCGCGCTGAAACTGACGCGCGCCCATGCCGGCGCACGGCGCTTCGGGCATGTCGGATGCTGGCTGGTCGCGGAGGGCCGGGCGGAGCTCGAGCAGAAGGTCGGCTTTCGCGCCAAGTGGGCCGCCACACCGCGCCGCTGGATCATGGCTCATCCCGGCAGGAGCTATGCCGGGGCGCTGGCGGGCTTCGCCATTGCCGCACTGATCGTGCCTGCGCTGCTGCTCGCCATCTACGACGCCGGCGCGGCGGCGTGGGTGGTGGGGCTTGTGCTGTCGCTCACACCCGCCATGATCATTAGCGTCACTTTCACGGACTGGATCGTCACCAGGCTCGTCCCCCCTCGGGTGCTGCCGAAGCTCGACGTCGAGCACGGTCTGGGCGCCGGCTGCGATGCGGCGCTGGTGATGCCGGTGATCCTGCGCAAACAGGCCGAAGTTGCACCGCTCGTCGAGCGGCTGGAAACGCATTGGCTGTCGAACCCCGATCCGCTCATCCGCATGGCGCTGCTGAGCGACCTCGCGGACGCGGATAGGGAGCGTATGCCGGAAGATGCGGCGATCGAGGCAGCTCTAGTGGCAGGCGTGCGCCGCCTCAACGCGCGCTACGCCGACCATGCACCGTTCGTGCTCCTCCACCGGGGGCGCCGCTGGAATGCCGCCGAAGGCTGCTGGATGGGCTGGGAGCGCAAGCGCGGCAAGCTCGAAGAACTCACCGGCCTGATACTCGGCCACCTGCCCGACGCCTTTGCCTTGCGCGAGGGCGATGTCGACGCGCTGCGACGCGCGCGCTTCGTCGTCACGCTCGACGCCGACACCAAGGCGCAGCCCAACGGCATCAACCGGCTCCTGGGGACGCTGGCCCATCCGCTGAACCGGGTCGAATTCGACCCGGCGACGGCAAGACCGCGCCGCGGCTACACCTTCATCCAGCCCAGGGTCGAGATTTCGCCTGATGCCGGCGACCGCTCTCTGTTCACCCGCCTCTATACCGGAGACACCGCCATCGACATCTACAGCCGGGCGGTCTCGGACGTCTATCAGGACCTGTTCGGCGAGGGGATATTCACCGGCAAGGGCGCCTTCGACGTCGTCGCGTTCCACAAATGCCTGCACGGCCGCGTACCGGAGAACGCGATCGTCAGCCACGATTTGTTCGAGGGACTTCACGGCCGCGCGGCACTCGCCAGCGACATCGTCTTCTACGAGGATTTCCCCGCCAACTATCTCGCCTATGCGCGCCGCGCCTTTCGCTGGATCCGGGGCGACTGGCAGCTTCTGCCTTGGCTGGGCGGAACGGCGCCAGTCCGCGACGAGAAGTGCGCGCCCAACCGGCTTTCGGCGCTCGACCGATGGAAAATGTTCGACAATCTGCGCCGCAGCCTCATCCCCCCGGCACTTGTCGCATTTGCGGTTGCGGGATGGCTGGCGCTGCCGGGACAAGCCCTGATCTGGACGGCGCTGACGGTGGTCGGACCGGGCGCATATCTCTTTACCGACCTCGTCACCAGCCTGGCGCGCGGACGCAGGCGGGGGGCCGCGCGCAGCATTCTGCGCCAGCTGGCCGATCATGGCGGACGCTGGCTGCTGGCGATCATCTTCCTGGCATACAAGGCCGCGGTAGCGAGCGAAGCGGTCGCGCGCACTTCGTGGCGCGTGTATGTCTCGCGCCGCCGTCTGCTGGAATGGACGTCGGCAGCCCATTCCGCGGCGGAGGATTCGCAAACTCGGTCCGGAACCTGGCGCGAAATGGCCGCCGCGCCCATGCTTGCGGTCGCGATCGCACTGATCCTCGCTTTGCTGAAACCCGCCGCCCTGCCCGGGGCCGCGCCGCTGCTGCTCTTGTGGCTCGCCTCGCCCGAGATCGCGCGGCTCATCAGCAGGAAGAGGCAGGCGGTGTCGGAGACCCTTCGGGCGGAAGACCGGCTCTACCTGCGCCTGGTCGCGCGACGCACCTGGCTGTTCTTCGAGACGTTTGCCGGCCCCGACGACAACTGGTTGCCGCCTGACAGCTATCAGGCGAGCCCGCACGAGGAAATCGCGCACCGCTCCTCCCCGACCAATGTCGGGATGCTCTTCCTGTCGGCGCTGACGGCGTGGGATTTGGGCCACATAGGCCTCCGTGACCTTGCCGCGCGGATGACCGCCTCGCTGGACTCGCTCGGTCGGTTGGAGAGCTATGCCGGCCACACGCTGAACTGGTTCGACACGAAGACACTCAAGTCGCTCGAGCCGCGCTACGTCTCGACGGTCGACAGCGGCAATCTGGCCGTAAGCCTGCTAACGCTGCGCGAAGGTTGCAGGGAGGCCGCGAGGGGTCCAGTGCTGTCTCCAACGCTGTGGAGTGGCTTTGAGGATGCACTCCATCTTTTGCGTGAGGCCGTATCCGCACTGCCCGAGACCGATCGAAGGGTGATTTGCGATCAGCTCGATGCGATTCTCGGCCGGCTCCCCGCAATCCGGAGCGCGCCGCAAGACTGGCGGTCCGCACTGGTGGAGATCGGCACGGAAGACTGGCGGCAGCTTCACGTGCTCGTCGCCAAAGCGCCCGCGACCGACGTCGAGGCCGATCCGCACGAGGTCTATCTCTGGCTGGAGCGTGCCGATCACCATTTGATGAATATGCGGCGGGATCTTGACGCGCTGGAACCCTGGTGTGCCCTGACCGATACGCCGCCGGCCGGGCTTGAAGGCGTGTCGGCGCTGCTCGAGGCGCTGCCCCGACCCGATACCCCCCTCGCCCGGATAGCCGACAGGATCGGCCAGGCGCGCAGCGCGCTTTCGGGATTTGCTCCGGTCGATGCAGAGAGCCGACGTTGGGTTTCGGAGGTGATTGCGGCACTCGACCGGGGAGAGGCCGCTTGCGGCAATCTCCGCGAGAGCCTCGAGCAATGCGCGGTCCGGGCGGAGGCACGCGCCTTCGGCATGGATTTCCACCCGCTCTATGACGCGGAGACCAGAACCTTCTTCATCGGCTACAATCTCGGCTCCGACCAGCTCGACCAGCACCACTACGACCTGCTGGCGAGCGAGGCGCGGCTGGCCAGCTATTTCGCGATCGCCAAGCGCGACGTGCCCGTCGAACATTGGTTTCACCTCGGGCGCCCGATCACCCAGGCGGGCGGTGCGCTCACGACGCTGTCGTGGAACGGGTCGATGTTCGAATATCTCATGCCGGCTCTGCTGTTGCCGAGCGAGGCAGGGCGGCTGCTCGGTCAGAGCGAACGTGCGGCGGTGTCCGTGCAACGGCGCTATGGGGAGAAACTCGGCCTGCCCTGGGGTGTTTCGGAATCCGGCTATGCCGCCCGGGATGCCGCGCATCGCTACCAGTACCAGGCATTCGGGGTTCCCGGGCTGGGCCTCAAGCGCGGCCTGTCCGGGGACTATGTGGTCGCGCCCTATGCAAGCGCGCTGGCACTGGCCGTCGCGCCGACCCTCGCCACATCCAACCTCCGTCGGCTGGACAAGCTCGGCCTGCGTGAGCGGTACGGATTCTTCGAGGCAGCCGATTTCACGCCGGACCGGCGGCCGGCAAAAGGCGGCTTCACGCCCGTGCGCGCCTATATGGCCCACCACCAGGGTATGATTTCCGCCGCGATCGGCAACGCGCTGAACGATAACATCCTGATCAGGCGTTTCGGCCGCGATCCGCGCATGCGCGCCACCGAGCTGCTGCTGCAGGAGCGCGTCCCGTGGGAGTTCCCGCCCGAGCAGGCGACAGAGGCCGAAACCGCAGCGCCCGACCTCGCACGTATACCGACGCCGGCGCTGCATGGTTGGACGGCACCGAACCAGCCGGACCTTCAGCTCCACGTCATGGGCAATGGAAGCCTCGCCTCCTGGATCAGCGACGCCGGAGGCGGGGCGCTCTGGTGGCGCAACCAGGCGCTCACGCGCTGGACTGGCGACGACGTCAGCCGAGGCGGCGACACGCGTATCTATGTCAGCGAGCGCGAAAGCGGCGCGGTCTGGTCGCTCGGCGGACACGCCTCGAATCGGTCGTCGGACACGAACTTCCACGCCCACAAGATCGAGTTTCACGAGCGTGTGGAAGGTTTGTCGACAAACCTCGAAATCGCGATTGCGCCGAGCGACGACGTCGAGATCCGCCGCGTCACGATCTTCAACGACAGCGACCGGGCGCGCGAGATTGATGTGACGAGCTATGCGGAGGTCGTGCTTGCGCCTGCGGCCGCCCATGAGCGGCACCCCGCCTTCAGCAAGCTCTTCGTCCACAGCGAGCGGCTGGATGCCCAGAACGCGCTTGTCTTCAAGCGCCGCCCGAGACGACCTGCCGATCGACCGCCGGTCCTCATTCATGGCCTTCTGCCGACCGATGCCGCGGTGACGCCAGCCGGTTTCGAGACAGACCGCAGAAGGTTTCTCGGCCGGCACGGCGACCCCGAACGACCGCCGGGCGCGATCGACCCGCTGGATGGCGCCGTCGGATGGACGCTCGATCCGGTCATGGCCTTGCGGGCGCGCGTTATCCTGGCGCCTGGGGCGCGCGCGCAGGTCGATTTCGTGACGGTTGCGGCAGGTTCACGCGAGACGGCGCTTGATATCGCCGAGCGCTACGCAACCGCGCCGGCTCTCGACTGGGCGATGGAAGACGCGCTGCGATCTGCCGCGCTCGAAGCGCGACGCCTCGGGCTCGATTCCCGCGCGCTGGCTGAGGCGCAGGCACTGTGCCGCGATCTCGTCTATCCCCGAACGCCGCCGCTCGTATTGGCGGCGGCGTCGGAGACGGCTCTTCCGGCCCAGCCGCAGCTCTGGGGCATGGGGCTGTCCGGGGATCTGCCGATCGTCCTCGTGCGGGTTGTCGACGATGCACATGCGCAGCTTCTCCCGATTATCGTCCGGGCACATCAGTGGTGGCTCAGGCGGGGCCTTCGCGCGGACCTGGTAATCCTGCGCGAGGGCGCTTCCGGCTATCAGGAGCCGATCCGCGACTTGCTGTCCGCCGCTCTTCGCGAAGCTTTCGTGCCCGAGGGTCTGGGCGGACCGGGAGGCGTTCATCTCCTGGCGGCGGACCAGTTCGGCGCGGCGGAGCGGCGGGCGCTTGAGGCTACGGCGCGCGTATCGCTCGACGGAGCGGCGGGATCGCTCGCCGAGGCGATGACCGCGCCGCAGCCGGGACGCATCCCACCGCCCCGTTTCCAGCCGGTCGGACCACCGACGCCCTCGCGCACCGCGCCGCCACTCCTGCGCCCCGAAAACCTCGTCTTCGACAACTCCCTTGGCGGGTTCACCCCGGAAGAAGGAGACTATGCGATCCATCTCGAAGGCGGACGCGTGACACCGGCGCCCTGGTGCAACGTGCTGGCGAATGAGAGCTTTGGATCGATCGTCTCGGAAGCGGGACTGGGCTTCAGCTGGTGCATCAACAGCGGCGAGCATCGCCTCACGCCATGGTCGAACGACCCGGTGGTCGATCCGCAGACAGAGGCGCTCTACCTGCGCGACGAGGAAACCGCCGGCATCTGGACGCTGACCCCGCTGCCTGCGGGCGGCAATGCGCCCTGCCAGGTCCGCCACCGTGCCGGCGCCACAACCTGGCAGCGCAACGAGGAGGGACTGGAGCAGCGTCTCACAGTCTTCGTTCCACCCGATGCCCCCGTGAAGCTGGCGCTCCTCACCCTGTCCAACCCAGGCGACCGCGGCCGCCGGTTTACAGCGACCTATTATGCCGAATGGCTGCTTGGCTCGATGTCCAGCATGGCGCGACCGCATCTGGTTTGCGGCTATGATGTCGAAAGCCGGGCGCTGATCGCGCGTAATGGCTGGAATCCCGAATTCGGCGACCGCACGGCGTTTCTTGCTGCGAGCCGACCGCCGCACAGCCTGACCTGTGACCGCGCGGCGTTTCTCGGCCTCCGGGGTGATCCAGCCCGACCGGCCGGCCTCACGGCCTGGAACCTCGATGGAGCGCTCGACGGCATCGCCGATATCTGCGCGGCGTTTCAGGTCCACATCGATCTGGCCTCCGGCGAGACGGAGGAGGTCGTCTTCGTGCTCGGCGAGGGGAGCGACCTCGCCGAGGCGGCACACCTCGCCCTGCATTGGAGTGACGTCGAGAAGGCAAGAAAGGCGCTCGCCGAAAGCGATGCCGCCTGGAAGCGGCGGCTCGACGCCGTCAGGGTCACCACCCCGGATCCGGCTTTCGACCTCATGGTCAACCGCTGGCTCATCAACCAGATCTTTGCGTCGCGCATATTCGCACGGGCGGGGTTTCAGCAGGCTGGCGGTGCCTTCGGTTTCCGTGACCAGCTTCAGGACATGGTGGCGCTTCTTTTCACCGAGCCGCAGCGTGTGCGCGCGCATATTCTGGACTGCGCGTCGCGGCAGTTCGAGGAGGGCGACGTGCTGCACTGGTGGCATCCGCCTTTGGGAAGAGGCGTGCGAACGCGCTGCTCGGACGATTTGCTGTGGCTCGTCTATGCAACCGGCCGATATGTCGGCGCCACCGGCGACGTCTCCATCCTTGCCGAGGAAGTTCCATTTCTGTCCGCCCCGCCGCTGGGGATCGACGAGGAAGACCGCTACGCCTTGTTCGAGGCTGGCGCGGAGCACGCGACCCTGTTCGAGCATTGCCGGCGGGCGCTGGATCGTGGCGTCACCATGGGCGCTCATGGGCTGCCACTTATCGGCACAGGCGACTGGAACGACGGCATGGACCGGGTCGGCAACGAGGGACATGGCGAAAGCGTGTGGCTCGCCTGGTTCGCCGCGGTCTGCGCCGACGCCTTCGCTGACCTCGCCAAGGACTTCGGGCGCAACGATATCAATGGCATCTGGAATGCGCGCGCCGATGATCTGCGTCGGGCCGCCGACGCAGCCGGCTGGGATGGCGCATGGTACGCGCGGGCCTTCGCGGATGACGGTCTGCCGTGGGGCTCGAAAGATTCCGACGAATGCCAGATCGACAGCATATCCCAGTCCTGGGCGGCATTGGCCGGCGGACCTTCGCCCGAGCGAACCGCCACGGCCGTCGCCGCTGCGACCGAGCGTCTCGTCGATCATGACGCGCGGCTGGTGCGTCTGTTGACGCCGCCGTTCGACCGGACACCGCGCGATCCGGGCTATATTCGCGCCTATCCGCCAGGTGTGCGGGAAAATGGCGGCCAGTACACCCATGCGGCGGCCTGGCTGGGCCTGGCCCATGCGCGGCTGGGCGATGGCGACCGTGCCTACGAGATCTTCGATCTGATCAACCCGATCCGTCACACCGTCGGCCTCGCCGACGCCGAACTCTACCGAGCCGAACCCTATGTCCTGGCCGCCGATGTGCGCGGCGCCGAACCCGGGATCGGTCAGGCCGGCTGGACTTGGTACACGGGTGCGGCCGGCTGGACCTGGCAACTTGCCGTCGAGGGCATTCTCGGCCTGAGCCTCCAGCGCGGTTCAGTCAGGATTGCCCCTCGAATCCCGAGGAACTGGGGCGGTGCGGAGGTCAGGGTCAACGGCCCCGACGGGATTCTGATTATCACCATCGAGGATCCCGAACGGATCGGCACCGGCCGCGTCGAGCTTGCGGTAGATGGGCGCCCTGTAGGCGGCGATTGTATTGCCATCCCGACAGGCGGAATGGAACGCCGCGTCACCGCACGCCTGCGGCGCTGACCTCGGAACTTACGCGACGTTTGGCATCGGCCCATTCACTGATCGTCAACGTCGGCGGCGGGCACTGTCAGACTTGTGAAACAGCGCCGAAGCGGGACCCCGCCCAGCTTTCAGGTAAAGCCATTGAAATTACGGCAACATTGGTAAGAGACACGGGGTTCCCGTCGGCGCCGATCGGGACCCCTCTGCTGTCGTCGCTTTCCTCAGATGTTCAATGACTTAGATGCGATTGGCCCGGGGTCACGCATTCGTGCTGATCCACACTCATACGTTCTCATACGATCAATGCAACCCGCCTCCCGCGGGTGCCGTAGCAGATCGTGTTGGAATTCGGCGGAGCAGCCTCCGGTAGGTTGAGATTATCGGTTCATGCGGCGAGGTCAATCTGCTGATCGAGTGGTTTGACGGGAAGCGTCTGCCAGCCGTCGATCTTGCGCATCGAGATCTGGCCGGATGCCATCAGCGCCCAAAACAGCATTGCCGCAGTTTCCGCCGAAGGCAGAACGGTCTGGGTCTTGATGCGCCGCTTGAACTCCTCGTGCAGACGCTCGATCGCGTTGGTTGTCCTGGCGCTCTTCCACTGGCTCGGCGGCAGCCGCGTGAAGGCGAAGAGGCGCTCGCCGGCCTCCTCCAGGCTGTCGGCCACCGCGCGGCATTTGAGCCGCCATTTGCGCAGGAAGGCCTTGCGGCGGGTCTCGATCTCCTCGGGCGTGGCCGCGTAGATCATGTCGGTGTAATCGGCGCTGATCTCCTCGTGCAGGCGCTCGGGAGCATGAGCGAGCAGGTTCCTGTGCTTGTGAACCGTGCATCTTTGAACCGGTACCCCGTCCCACAGGGCGACAATCGCCTTGTCCAGGCCCGGCGCGCCGTCGACGATGAGGAACTCCGGCTGGCGCAGGCCGCGCCCGACGAGATCGTCGAGGATGGCCCGCCAGGCCTCAGTCGTCTCGCCACCCATGTTCTTGACCGCGAGCAGGATCTTCTGGCCGTCGGCGCGCACGCCAATGACCACCAGCAGCGAGATCGAGGTCGCCTTGCGGTCGAGCCTGACACGAACCACCGTGCCATCGAGGATCAGGCGCACGATCGGCTCGTCGGTAAGCTGGCGGGCATTCCAGGCATCCCAGTCGGTCTTGACCTTGCGCCAGGTGCGGCTGACGACATCCTTGCCGATCGCGCCGCCGAACAGCGCGGCAAGCGCCCGCCGCACACGGCGCGTGTTGGTGCCGGCAAGATAGACCGAGGCAATCAGCGCGTCGGCGGCCATCGTGCGCCGCTGGTAGGCGCGCAGGGCCTTGCTCTTCCACTCCACCGTCTGGCTGTCGCCGGCATCGAGGCGTGCCCGCGGCACCGTGATCTCGGTCGTGCCGAAGGTTCCCGTAAGCCGGCGCGTTCGACGGCCGTGGCGGTGGCCAGCGACACCGGTGGTCTCATCACTGCGCGCCGCCGGCTGCCGGCCATACCGGGGACGGGCAAGCACCGCATCCAGCTCGCTCTCGAGCATCGTCTCGATGAAGCCGCGCACCCGCTCGCGCAGGCCAGCTTCGATCGGATCAAACCAGTTGTCGAAAAGATAGTCCGTAGCCTCAGCCTCGGGATGAACGGCAGCGGCATTCATGGTAGTCCTTGTCATGGCGTAGTCTCCTTTCCGGCACCACAAGGCCGGATGATTCGAGGTTGAACACCCCGGAGACTACGCCAACTTTCAATTCCAACCACTTCCCGGACGGCACCCGGGTCATCGTCCTGACCGTCGTCTAGTTCGAGGGCCTTCGCAGTTTTGCTGACCTCTCCACGCAGCCCTCGAACATCATACCCAAGGCCTCGCCAGTGATCCATCAAATCCTCGAATGCTGCGCGGGCTCTGAGCTTCAGGATAGCTAAACCTTTCAGGTTCTCCGGATCGAATAATGCCGAGCGATTCTTGTCGCCGATCTCTCGCAAAACATCGGCTATTTGCTTATAGTCGCTTGGGGGTTTCTCGACTGAAGTCATGATTTCACCGCATCGCTAAACGGGTCGCGCATCTCGGCAGTCGCCGGCCATGAGTTAAGCTCATGCGGTGGGCGTTGTGGTCTCTCAACGGATGTCATGAACACATCTCCAACTTGTGCGGTGGCGGCCAGAGCAGTTGGAGAAACTCCGACCGCCACCGCTGTATTCCGGCTTGCTTGGGGATCGGGCCGGAACTCAATAAAACTCTCGCGGTCCCCAAGCATCCGTGCGGCTATTGACGGATGAATATCACACAGTCGTCAACCAACTATTTCCCTAGCCCGTTTAATTACCAATGGGAGACCCGCCACGGATGCCCGCTGATAAGGTAATTCGGCCACAGCGCCGCCCTGTGCCCTCTCAATCGGGCTCCTCGGCCGACGCGTTCGCCAAGTACCGCGCCCAGTCGCGCATCAACTCCCGCCGCTTCTCCAGCAAGTCACCCCTCCGATACGCGGCCTCCGCGCGATTTCTGATCGTGTGCGCCAGCGCCATCTCGCGGACCTCGGCAGGGAAGCTAGTCGCCTCCGATGCCCAATCTGAAAAGCTGGAGCGCATCCCATGTACCGTTGCGCCGTCGTCCCGCAGCCCGCGCAACACCATGGGCATGGCCATGTTCGAGAGGGACGCCCCCGCCCGTGCGCCGGGGAACACCAGATCATTTTCGCGATCTAGAAAGCGCAGAACCCCAACCGCTGCGTCGCTCAAGGGCACCCGATGTTCACGTCCCGCTTTCATCCGGCTCACGGGGCACGTCCAGATCTTCGCTTCAAGGTCGATCTCGCTCCACCGAGCACCGGTGACCTCGCCGGTCCTGGCCGCCGTCAAGACTAGGAACCGGAGCGCCTTGGCGCTCGTGCTGTCGAGCCGATTCAGCTTCTTCCAAAACGCAGGCATCTGCTGCCAGGGCACTGCCTTGTGATGCTGGACGCTGCGCGTGCGAGCTGCTCCACCGAGTAGGACAGGGAGTGGCCCGCGCCACGCAGCCGGGTTCGCGCCGGTGCGGTGCCCGTGCGCCTCGGCCCAGTTGAGAATCCGTTCTATGCGCCCGCGCAGCCGTCGAGCTGTTTCGTTCTTCTGGCGCCAGATCGGCTTCAGCACGTCAACGATGTGATCCAAGGTGATGTCGCTGACGGGCACCTTGCCGATCTTCGGGTGGACATAATCGCGGAGCGTCTGCCGCCACTGCGCAACGTGTTTTTCGTTGCGCCAGCTTGGCTCCTGTTCGGCGATGTATTCGCCGGCGCACTCGGCGAACGTCGGCGTGCTCACCGCTGTTGAAGAGGCGGTTGGCAACCGTGCAGGCGATGCCGCGATGGCCGGCACGGGCTGCCTCTTCGCTTCGGCCGCAGCGGCCTTCTCGGCCCGCCTCGCCTCGATGGGATCGATGCCGTCAAGCACAAGCCGCTGGGCCTTCAGGGCCCGGCGCTTGGCCTCGGTCAAGGAGATCAAGCGCAGCGCCCCCAAACCCATTTGCCGCGCGCGCCCGTTGATCTGGTACCTCAGGAGCCAGGAGCGGGCTCCGTTCCCCTTCACTTGGACATAGAGGCCGTGGTCGACGCGGAACACACCCACGGCGGCCTCGGTGTTGGGGTCGGCTAGGTCGGCGACTTGCGCCGCCGTGAGCGGGGCATTGGGCATGGGTCGATCCTCTGGTGAGGGAGGGCGACACTAGCTTCGATGGCGGGCCTAGTCCAGTCTAGAACCCACAGTTCGACCCACAAGGCACGGTTCGGGGGTGCCGGTGCCTTAAAGCCCGCAAGCTGGCGGTTTCCCTGAGGATATGCCGGCGGGCCGGTGAATTCCGGTGATCCGCCGATCATTGAATTTTTGGCTGTTATTGGCGATATTTGGCGGAGGGAGAGGGATTCGAACCCTCGATACGGTGTCCCGTATACACGCGTTCCAGGCGTGCGCCTTCAACCACTCGGCCACCCCTCCGCATAGAGAACGCCTCAGCGCGGGGCAATATAGCCGAGGCTTCCCACGGTGCAAGCCGGACAGACCCAGATCCAACGGCCGTCCCCAACGCCCATTGCCCGACCTTGGCAGGAAGGTCTTGCAGGGCCTATAAGGGGAAGCGGCGGCGTCCGCGCCTGCATCCGGTCAGCGGCAGGAGCGGGCCGCCATCGACATTCAAGAAGAGGCCGCTCCAATGATCGTCCTGCGCATACTCGGTTTTCTGTTCTTGGCTGGCGGCTTCGTTTCCCTGGTGGTCGACGGCGTGGCGAGCATCGCTTCGGGAAGTCTCGTGATGACGCCGCTCGGCCAAGCCTGGTTCAATGTCCATCCGGCAAGCCTCAACCTCACCCAGGCGGTGATTGAGCGCTACACCTTCCGGTTCCTCTGGGATCCGGTCTTCGTCTCGGTTCTGTTCCTGCCAAGCTGGATCGTGTTCGCGGTTCTCGGCGCCGTCCTCTACTATATCGGCCGCCGGCGCAGGCTCTCCGGCGTTGTCGTCAATTAGTGCCGTTCCGGCCGGCGGGAGCGGCAGGTCCGTCCTTGTCATCCGTCCCCGCCGTTGCGCGAAACAAGGGCAGCGTCACCGCGCCGGCGCTGCGGCCTACGATGAGCCAATAGGTGAGACCGCCGACAAGGCCGGCTGCGATGAATATGAGCGCTTCGAGATCGGCCATTTGTGAACTCCCCGCAGGCCCGCGCTCGCTTTCGAGCGCGACCAGGGCGAGCACGCCGATGAGCGCGCCGGCCGCCGCGTAATAGAGCCAGGAGCGAAGGGCGAAACTCTCCGCGACGATGATCGCGATCGCTGCCAATGTCAGCGAGAACTGGCTGATCGCCATCGCCGAGACCAGTACCGACAGCACCCAGGTGACGACAAAATCGCCGAACGGTTCGCCGGTGGCGATGGCAATGCCATAGGCGCGTTCAAGGCCGGCGGTGGCGGTCAGCGCCGCGGCGAGGCTCGCCAGGAAAAAACCGCATGCAATCAGGATCAGACGGCCGAGGAGGCGGAAGAAAATCATGACGCGGCTTGGCGTGCCCGGGCGCTAAGCCTTTGCGAAGCCGATTTGAGCTGGCCGCAGGCGGCCATGATGTCACGGCCGCGGGGCGTGCGCACCGGACTCGCATAGCCGGCCCGGTTGACGACCTCGGCGAAGCGCTCGATCACATCCCAGTCCGAGCATTCGTAAGGGGCGCCCGGCCACGGGTTGAACGGGATCAGGTTGATCTTGGCCGGGATGCCCGCGAGCAGCCGCACCAATGCCTTGGCATCCTCGATACCGTCATTGACGCCCTTGAGCATCACATATTCGAAGGTGACGCGCTTGGCGTTGGAAAGGCCGGGATAGGCGCGGCAGGCGTCGAGCAGTGCCGATATCGGATATTTTCGGTTGATCGGCACCAGTTCGTCGCGCAGCGCATCGCGGGTCGCGTGCAGCGAGATCGCCAGCATGGTGCCGGCCTCCGCGCCCCAGCGGACGATCTCCGGCACGACGCCGGAGGTCGAAAGCGTAATGCGCCGCTTCGACAGGCTTAAGCCCTCATGATCGGCGGCGATAGCGACCGCGTCGCGCACATTATCGAAATTATAGAGCGGTTCGCCCATTCCCATCAGAACGATGTTGGTGATCGCCCGCTCCGCGTCCGGCAGGGAATCGTCGGCAGGCCGCGTGGCGCCCGGCCATTCGCCGAGCGCATCGCGGGCCACCAGGATTTGGCCGACAATCTCGGCCGCGGTCAGGTTGCGCACCAGGCGCTGCGTGCCGGTGTGGCAGAAGGTGCAGTTGAGCGTGCACCCGATCTGGCTGGAGATGCACAGAGTGCCGCGGTCGGCCTCGGGGATATAGACGCATTCGACTTCGCCGGGCGGCCCGGCCGGAGTGGCGGGGGCAACGCGCAACAGCCATTTGCGGGTGCCATCGGCGGATTTTTGCGTCATGACGATCTCGGGCCGGTCAAGCGACCAACGCCCGGCCAGGGCCTGGCGCAACACCTTGCCCATGTCGGTCATCTCGTCGAACGACTGCGCGCCGCGGCCATAGACCCATTTCCAGAGCTGTCCGAGGCGCATGTTGAGCTGCCTCTCCGGCACGCCGAGGGCGGCGAGCGCCACGCGGATCTCGGCGCGCGTCAGCCCCGCAAGGGACGGCTTGGCGGGAATAGAGCATACCGCCGCCTCATCCCGGGCCTCGGGAATGTCGAGCGTCAACGCCATTAGGGTCTCGTGTCGTTCAGGTTCTCCGCCTCATAGCACGCGCGGTGCACTGCGCGCGAGCCCCGCCGCGGGCCGGAGAATCTGCAATTGAATGATTTACGGGCAGGCCTTGGCCATTCGTTCGAGCGCGGCGGAGACGCCCGCCAGCGAGTACTGATCCGTCGTGTTTGTGCCGCGCTGCGAGGTGCCGCGCACGATCATGGTCGCCCCCCCCTTCATCGCCTCGACCAGCTTGTCCTGCTCGCTGACATCCTCGATCCACGCCTTGTCGTCGCGCGTGAACAGGGTGAACTTGGCCGAACCGATCTCGATGGTGGCGCGGCTGTCATTCTTGTAGGGATAGCCGGTGATGACGCTGATCTGGTTGCGGATATTGTCCTTGGGCCGGGCGGTGACGAAGAAATAGACCGGGTCGCGGCGCACATTCTTCGGGCTCTGGTCCTTGGGGCGGGACAGGACGTAGCAGGTGGTGCCGCCGTCCACCTCGGCGGTATAGGCGCCCCAGTCCTTGTCCTGGCCGAGAAGCGTTGGCGTCTGCGCCGCCGCGCCGGTGGTGCCGAGTGCCAGGGCAACCGCAGCGGCCAGCAGAATTCGTAGCTGTTGAACGCGATCAAGAGGCTTCGAAATCATAATCATTCCATATGCGCCGGATTTGTTAATACACCGTTAATCAATTCGCCGCGTCGGAAGGCTTCAATTCCATATCATCATATTGTCTCTCTCAATTTCCAGCCTGCCGGCCAATGCGGCGAGAATTTGGCGCGGTTGTCGGCACCGTTATGGCCGTCTCGGGGGCATCGGGCCGCCGGCGCGCACCGGCCGTTCGGCGAAGGAGCCGAGTGTGCACAGCCGGTCATACATGATGATGGCGCCGGCGGTCGCGAGATTGATGCAGAAGGCGGTCCGAATCCCTACCACGAATTCGCAGCCCTCCAGCATCTGCGGCGACAATGAGCCCCTCTCCCGGCCGAGCAAGTGGGCCGTGCGCGACGGGTGGCGGAAGCTCGGCAGGTCGATCGCGTCTTCGGTCAACTCGACTCCGACAAGGCGGCAGTCCTTGGGAAGCTGCATCTCGGCGACGGTGTCCCAGGCATAATGGGGCAAATGGTGCGGCGCCTTGGAGGTGTCGGGCCGGGCCCGGCGTGCCGTGGAATGAGCGCCGACGGTAAAGATGAAGCTGGCGCCGAAGGCGCGCGCCGAGCGCATCGGGTTGCCCAGATTCATCGGCTTGGAAATGCCTTCCGCACCGATCGCGAAATAGCCTCTGACGGGCTTGATCGACAACGATTCGCTCGCCGGTGCCGACATCCGGTAGCGACCTGTCCTGCGTCAAGCCGCGGCGTCCTTTTCGAGGTCGTCGAGCGCCTTGCGCGCGGCGTGGCGATGCTCCGGTTTCATATGGCTGCGGATCATCGCCACCGCCATCATCAGCACGGTGGCGTCGTCGGAAAAGCCGAGGCCGGCCAGAAAGTCCGGAATGAAGTCGGTCGGCAGGATGAAATAGGCGAGCGCCGCGAACAGGAGCCCTTTGGCCCGAATCGGCGTCTCGCCGTCGGTGGCGCAGTAATAGGCGGCGAGCAGATCCTCGGCGAAGGGAATGCGCCCGAGATAGCGCTTGACCTTGCTCCAGAAATCCCGCTTCACCCGCGCTTCGTTGCGCGCCACGACCATCGGCAAGGCGCTGCCGAGCAGCGTCTTTTCCGCATTCTCCTCAAGATCCCGGTCAAACGTCCGGTCGGTCGTCATCGTTTGGTCCTCTATGGCCATTGCTTAGGATCAAGATGGGACCAATGGCTGTTCGACGCAAGTCTGCGGTTACGCCGCAAATTCGTCCATGGCTTTGGCAAGCGCGATGTCGCGTTGCGTCACCCCGCCAGCGCTGTGGGTCGCAAGCGTCACCTCGACCGTACGGTAGACGTTCTGCCATTCCGGGTGATGGTCCATTTTTTCGGCCACCAGCGCGACCCGGCTCATCCAGCCGAATGCCTGGTTGAAGTCTTGAAACGTGAACGTCTTGGTTATGGCGTCGCGGCCCTCAACCTCGCTCCAGCCGCTCAATGCGCCCAGCGCCTGCCTGCGCGCCGCGCCTTCCAGTCTCTCGGTCATCCTCTCCTCTCCCCCTCTTTTTCGTGATCGTTCAACACAATCAGACATTGTGCCGCAAAATCAGTCCCCAAACAGCGGATAGGCCTGTTCGACGATATAGGGGCCGCCGCCGCGCGACGGCTGGGAAGAAAACAATACGAAGCGCGTCACTTCGAACGGCGTGCCCAGAAAGCTGCGGCTTTCCAAATATTCGGCGAGCGAACGACTCTTGGTGTCTCTGAGCCGAGCCAACGTCACGTGCGGGGTGAATTTGCGCGTCTCCGGCGGCAGGCCGGCGCGTTGCATGAGCTGTTCGTTCTCGCTCTGCAGCGCCATCAGCGCGGGCGTCGCCGGCACCCGCGCCCAGACCTGCCGCGGCCTGGAGCCGCCGAAGGTGCCGAGCCCGTCGACCGCAAGGGTGAAGGCACGCCGCCGGATGCGGGCGAGAAGGTCCGCAACGTCGTGGGCGCGGGCGACGTCGATGTCGCCGAGAAAGCGCAGGGTAATGTGGTAATTCTCCGGGTCGATCCAGCGGGCCCCAGGCAGGCCGCCGCGCAGCCCGCTCAGCCTGTCGGCGATCTCGTCCGGTATCTCAATGCCGGTGAACAGGCGCGGCATGACGGCTTCCCCTCCTTATTCGTGGACCGGACCTATGAGCCGTTGGCCCGGATGCGGGCGATCAGTGCCTCGACCTTGGGCAGAATACGCTTAACGACGACCGCGACGCCGGCGGCGTTCGGATGCATGCCGTCCGACTGATTGAGCTCCTCGCGCGCCGCCACGCCGTCAAGAAAGAAGGGATACAGCAATAGGCCGTGCTCTTGCGCAAGCGCCGGGTAGACGGCATCGAAGGCGGCGCTGTAGATCGGCCCCATATTAGGCGGCGCCCGCATCCCGGCGAGCAGAATCTCGATGCCGCGCGCCTTCAGTCGCGCAATTGTCTTTTCGAGTGCGGCGCGGGTGGCGGCGGGATCGATGCCGCGCAACGCATCGTTGGCGCCGAGTTCGAGAATGACCCCGTCGGCGCCTTCGCCGAGCGACCAGTCGAGGCGCGCAAGTCCGGCTGCCGCGGTATCTCCCGACACCCCGGCATCGACGATCCGGACGTCATGGCCCTTGGCCCGCAGGGCGGCCTGAAGCTGCGCCGGAAAGGCCTCTTCCCCGGCCAAGCCGAGCCCTGTCGTCAGGCTGTCGCCGAAGGCGAGGATTTTGAGCGTCTCGGCGCGCGCACTTGCTCCCTGCGCCACCGCCATCAGAAGCAGGGCCAGTAGCATCGCCAGTATTGCGACTGGCCGTGCCAGGCGGTACCTGCGACGATGTGACTGGACATTGCCGCAAACCGCCTTATCTGAGGTCAGTTGCCGCGTGCCGCGACCGGGCAGCGGCAGGCGCAATAGAGGGTATCCTGTCACGTGCCCGAGGCGGCGATCGATCTTGCGAATGTGCATTTGAGCCTCGGCAGCGGTGCGGGACGGGTGCATATTCTGCGCGGAACCAACATGCGGCTTGCGCCCGGCGAAGCGGTCGGCCTGATCGGTCCCAGCGGCTCGGGCAAGTCCACCCTGCTATCGGTTATCGCCGGTCTGGAGCGGCCCGATAGCGGCAGCGTGCGGATCGCCGGCCAGGACATTACCGACCTCGACGAGGACCGTCTTGCGCTTTTTCGTGGCCGTCATATAGGCATCGTTTTTCAATCCTTCCACCTCATCGCCAACATGACGGCGCTGGAGAACGTGGCCGTGCCGCTCGAATTCGCCGGCTCGCGCGACGCATTCGCCCGCGCCGAGGCGATGCTTGCCAGGGTCGGTCTATCCGACCGACAAGCCCACTATCCGGTCGAGCTTTCCGGCGGCGAGCAACAGCGCGTGGCGCTCGCCCGGGCGCTCGCTTCCGAGCCTGCGATCCTGCTCGCCGACGAACCGACCGGCAACCTCGACGGCGACACCGGCCGGCTGATAACCGAATTGATGTTCGATCTGCGCCGCGAACATGATGCGACCTTCTTGCTGGTCACCCACGATGCCAGCCTGACCCGGCAGTGCGATCGGGTCATGGAGATGGCGGATGGGCGCGTCCGCCCGCTGAAGACCCATGCGCGCGTTTGACGCTCCGGAGCCGATACGGCGCCCGCGCATATTCGGCCTGGCGTGGCGCATGGCGTTGCGCGAATTGCGCGGCGGACTGCGCGGATTTTACGTGTTTCTAGCCTGCTTGGCGCTCGGGGTCGCGGCGATCGCCGGCGTCGGCTCGCTGGCGCGGTCCCTGTCCGAGGGCTTGGCCTCCCAGGGGCAGGCGATCCTCGGCGGCGACGTCGCGCTGGAGCTCATCCATCGCCGCGCCAACGCCGAAGAGCGGGCCTTCCTCGCCCGCTCCGGCGACGTCAACGAGGTCGCAACGGTGCGCGCCATGGCGCGCGTCCCCGACCTCTCCGATCAGGCGCTGGTCGAGATCAAGGCGGTCGACGGCGCCTATCCGCTTTACGGCGACTTCCGGCTTCGAGACGGCGCGGACCTTGCCTCCGTGCTCGCCAGGCGCGACGGCGTCTGGGGTGCTGCAGCCGAACCTGCCCTTCTCGAGCGCCTTCAACTGGCGCCGGGCGCACGCATCAGTGTCGGCGACATTGCACTGGAGATTCGCGCCGTCATCACGCAAGAGCCGGACCGGCTGTCCTCCGGTCTTACCTTCGGCCCGCGCCTGATGATTTACAGCGCGGCGCTCGCCGAGACAGGTCTGTTGCGACCGGGCAGCCTTGTCCACTGGCACTATCGTGTCCGCCTTCCCGAGGGCCAGCGCGGCGATACCGCGCTTGAGCGCTTCGTCGCGCAAGCGACCGCGGCGGCGCCGTCGGCGGGCTGGCAAATCCGTGACCGCGCCCATTCCTCGCCCAGGTTGCAGACGTCCATTGACCGCTTCACCCAGGTGCTGACGCTGGTCGGGCTGACCGCCCTGATCGTCGGCGGCGTCGGCGTCGCCAATGCGGTGCGCGGCCATCTCGAGTCCAAGCGCCAGACCATCGCCATTCTCAAATGTCTGGGGGCGCCGGCCGGCGCCATATTCCTCATCTATCTTATCGAGATCGTCCTGATCGCCATCGCCGGCATCGGAATCGGCCTCGCCTTCGGCGCCGCCCTTCCGCTCGCCGGCGGGCCGCTGATCGCAAAGCTGGTGCCGCTCAGGCTGGTGGAGGGTCTGTATCTGGAGCCGTTGCTGCTGGCGGCCGTCTACGGATTATTGACGGCGCTCTCCTTTTCCCTTTGGCCGCTCGGCTCAGCCCGCGACGTGCCGCCGGCGGCCCTGTTCCGTGACCTCGTCGCCCCGGAGCGCCGATGGCCGCGCGCGCGCTATCTCGTCGGCATCGCGGTTGCTGTCGGCGCGCTCCTCCTGCTCGCCGTCGCCACCGCCGCTGAATCGCGCATTGCCCACATCTATATCGCCGTCGCGGCAGGCGCGATCGTGCTGTTGCGGCTGGTCGCGTTGGCGGTCATGGCGCTCGCCCGCCGCGCACCGGCGCTTGGAAGCGCAGAGGCGCGACTTGCGCTCGGCAACATCCACCGGCCAGGTGCGCTGACGCCTTCCGTCGTCCTGTCGCTGGGGCTGGGACTTGCACTGCTGGTGGCGCTGGCCTTGATCGACCGCAATCTGGTCCGCGAGCTGACCTCGGAGATCCCCGAGCAGGCGCCGAGCTTCTTCTTCGTCGACGTGCAACGCGACGAAACGTCGGCCTTCACCCGCCTACTTGCCGCAATCGCGCCCGACGGCACCATCGAGACCGTGCCGATGCTGCGCGGGCGGATCATCTCGCTTGCCGGCGTGCGGGCGGAAAATATCGACCCGCCGCCGGAGGCCCGCTGGGTGCTCAACGGCGATCGCGGCATCACCTATTCGGACACCATTCCGGAAGGCTCGCGGCTTGTCGTCGGCCAATGGTGGCCGCCCGACTATCGGGGCGAGCCGCAGGTCTCCTTCGACGCCGAGCTTGGCCGGGCGCTCGACCTGGCGCCCGGCGACGAGGTCACCGTCAACGTGCTCGGCCGTCAGGTAACCGCCAAACTCGCCAATCTGCGCACCGTCGACTGGCAATCTCTCGGCATCAACTTCGTCATGATCTTTTCGCCCAATACGTTCGCCGAAGCGCCTCACATGATCCTGTCGACGCTGACTCTGCCGGAAACCCCGGGCAACGACCGCGAGGGTGAAGTGATGAGCGCGGTCGCTCGCGCCTTTCCTCACGTCACCATCATTGGCGTCAAGGAAGCCCTCGATACCGCGAGCGCGCTGCTCAGCCAGATCATGTGGGCGGTCCGCGGCGCCAGCAGCATCACCATCGTCGCCAGCGTGCTCGTGCTGGCCGGCGCGCTGGCCGCGGGTCAGCGCGGGCGCATCCGTGAGGCGGCGATCCTGAAAACCTTCGGCGCCACCCGCAGGCGGCTGATGGCCGCCTTCGCGCTCGAATTCCTGCTGCTGGCGCTTGCGACCGCCATTTTTGCCGTTTTCGTCGGCACGGCCGCCGCCTATCTGGTGCTGACCCAGGTGATGCATGCGAGCTTCATTTTCGCCCCCACCGTGGCAATCGGCACGGCGGCGGGCGCCACCCTGGCGCTGATCGCCCTTGGCCTTGCTGCCAATTGGCGCGTTCTCGGCCTCAAACCGGCGCCAATCCTGCGGACGCTTTGAGATTCGGTGGAATTCGGCCGGCAAATGCCACTCAGCACCGCATACCCTTGTGCGGCGGTGACAAAATGCCCATATTGGGGCGACGATAACGGATTCGTCACGAAATTTCGAACGAGGGTCCGAAAAAATGGCAGAGTTTGAAAGAAATTACGCGCGCGCTGCTGGTCGCGTCGGCGAGATTCAGGCCGTCGACGAAGGCCTGCGCGGTTATATGCTGCGCGTTTACAATTACATGGCTATCGGCCTGGGGCTCACCGGCGTGGCGGCGCTGGGGACGTTCACGCTCGCCCTCAACAATCAGGCTTTCGCCGAGCTGATCTATGTGAGCCCGCTGCGCTGGGTGATCATCCTGGCGCCTCTGGCCATGGTTTTCCTGCTGAGCTTCAGAATCAACCGGATGAGCGTCGCAGCGGCGCAGACGACCTTCTGGGTCTACGCGGCTATGGTCGGCCTGTCGCTGTCGTCGATCTTCCTC
This sequence comes from Hyphomicrobiales bacterium, assembly GCA_030688605.1. NCBI lineage: Bacteria > Pseudomonadati > Pseudomonadota > Alphaproteobacteria > Hyphomicrobiales > Hyphomicrobiales bacterium. The sequence goes on along the minus strand of JAUYJB010000051.1, from coordinate 38,062 downwards.
GTCTACACGACGACCAGCATCACCCGGGTGTTTTTCATCACCGCCGCCACTTACGGCGCGCTGAGCCTTTACGGCTATACGACCAAGAAGGACCTGTCCGGCTGGGGCTCGTTCCTGTTCATGGGGCTGATCGGCATCATCATCGCCATGCTGGTCAATCTGTTCCTGGTGAGTTCGGCGCTGCAATTCGCCATCTCCGTCATCGGCGTCCTGGTGTTTGCCGGCCTTACCGCCTACGACACCCAGCAGATCAAAGAAATGTATTATGTCGGCGACGACGGCACGGTCGCGGGTCGCAAGGCGGTCATGGGCGCGCTCAGGCTCTATCTCGACTTCATCAACCTGTTCCTGATGTTGCTGCAACTGTTCGGCAACCGAAACTAAGGGTCAATCGCAGCACCAATTGACCTTGGGCCCCGGCGAGAGCCGGGGCCTTTGTCTTTGGCCATTTGGCGCTAGGATCGGCGCGCTGAAGGGATGGCGGCTGGGGCAGGGGCATGAGTCTGGTCATTCGCGACAGCGTGGATGAGGACATCGCGGACATCACGGCGATCTACCGCGACGCGGTCGAATCCGGTACCGCCTCCTTCGAGCTGGTCGCCCCTGACGAAATCGAAATGGCGCGCCGTCGCGCGCAGCTCGTGCACGGCGGCTATCCCTATCTCGTGGCCGAATTATCTGGCAGGCTTGCAGCTTACGCCTATGCCGGGCCATACCGGCCACGTCCCGCCTACCGCTATACGGTGGAGGATTCCGTCTATGTCGCCGACTGGGCGCGCCGGCTGGGGCTGGCCCGCGCCCTCCTCCTCAGGCTGATCGAGGCCTGCACGGCGCGCGGCTTCCGCCAGATGATCGCCATCATCGGCGATTCGCGCCACTCAGCCTCGATCGACCTGCACCATGGGCTCGGCTTCGAAATGGTGGGAACGATCAGGGACGTCGGCTACAAGTTCGACCGCTGGCTGGATTCCGTCGTCATGCAGCGTCCGCTCGGCAAAGGCGCTTCGGCGCCGCCCGACGACTGAACCGCCTGCCTTCGCGCCTAGGCTTCGACCAGGCGCAGCCGCCTGTCCAGAACCTTCAGGACATTCTCCAGACTGTGGCCGCGCCGAACGATGACGCCGGAGGCGGCAACCACCGCGTAGGCACCCTGGCGGCGCGCCAGACGCGGGTTTTTCTCGATGCGGAACAGCGGAAACTCGCAGGCCCGGCGGAACACCGAAAAGACGGCGCGCTCTCCCAGCATGTCGATGGCATAATCGCGCCATTCGCCGGCGGCGACCTTACGGCCGTAAACTTGCAGGATCTGGTCCAGTTCACCCCTGCTGAAAGAGGTTCTTCCGGCGGGAAGAACCGGGCCGTGCGCGGCTTTCGCCCTGGCGGCGATGCCGCGCGGAAGCACTATTGGATCAGTTTCGCTCATGGCGCCTCCTTGTCGCGTCTGGCTCAATGTTCCTCCGCGTTTGCGCGGATTGCAAGCCCCAGGGCCTGTTTACAGCTATGTTGCGGATCGGGCGGGAGCCAATTTTTCCGCCCGCCGGGAGCAGGCGCCGCCGTGGTGCCGGCCCGCCACAAGGCGTCTGCGACGCCGCGGTCGGGAAAGTGGGGCCCGTCCCCGCAGGATTTGGCGCAATCCAGACCTAGCAAGATAACCGTAAACGGGCCTCGGGCCGCGAACTTGTCCCAACGAAATCATATTTTCGCCCAAGTTCGGCCTTTGGCACGCCCAAAACACACCCGATAGTCTCGACCGTTGCCCCTGTGACCCGGTTCGAGGAGTGCCTCGGAACTCTCAGCCCCCCAAGCCCCCCGGGGCTGCTCCGATGAACCGGGTCGCCGTTTTCAAGTGACCTTTGAGAAATCAAAGATCGGGTACAAATCGGGTCGGTTCGCCGGCCCGATTTTTTTCGGCCGATTTCCGCAGGCTTCCGCAGGCTTGAAACCACGCCTTCAGTGGGCAATATCAAGGGCGTTCTTCCATGCACGAGCGCCCATGAGCAAGCCACGCAAATCACCAAAGGCTGCATCTTCGAAGACCGTCGCAAAGGCGGAGAATCACGCGTTCAAGGCCGAGACGGCGCGGCTTCTGCAGCTCCTGATTCATTCCGTCTATTCCGACCGCGAGGTGTTCCTGCGCGAACTGATCTCCAATGCCGCCGACGCCTGCGACAGGCTGCGTTACGAGGCAATCCAAAACCCGAAGCTCACCGAGGACGAGCCGCATTTTCGCATCAACATCATTGTCGACCCGGCGGCCAAGACGTTGAGCGTCGAGGATAACGGCGTCGGCATGGACCATGACGCGCTGGTCGCTGATCTCGGCGTCATCGCGCGCTCCGGGACCCGCGCCTTCATCGACAGGATCGCGGCCGCCGGAGAGGGCGGGAACCTGATCGGCCAGTTCGGCGTCGGCTTCTATGCCGCCTTCATGGTGGCCCGCGAAGTCGAGGTGGTGAGCCGGGCGGCCGGTTCCGGCGAGGTTTGGCGCTGGCTTTCGGCGGGCGGCGAGAGTTTTTCGGTCGAACCGGTGACCGGAGAACGGGCCAGGATGCACCGGCGCGGCACCCGAGTGACGCTGCATCTTGCCGAGGATGCCGCCGAGTTTCTCGAAGTTCCCCGCATCGAGCGCGTCATCAAGACCTATTCCGGCCACGTGCCGGTTCCGATCTCGCTCGTCGAGGTCAAGGAGGGCAAGCCCGGCGAGGCTCGCGCCGTGACCGATGCGTCCGCCCTGTGGCGCAAGCCGAAGAGCCAGGTGAGCCCCGAGGCGTACAAGGAATTCTACGGCCATGTCAGCGGCCAGTTCGACGAACCGGCTCTGGCCATCCACTACCGCGCCGAAGGAAGGCACGAATATGCGGTGCTGCTGTTCGTTCCCTCCGCACCCCCCTTCGATCTGTTCGACCCGGAGCGCCGCGGCCGGGTGCGGCTCTATGTGCGCCGGGTCTACATCACCGACCAGGCGGAGCTGTTGGCCCCCTATCTGCGCTTTGTCCGCGGCGTCATCGATTCGGAGGACATGCCGCTCAACATCTCGCGCGAGATGCTGCAGAACAACCCGCTGGTGGAACAGATCCGCAAGGCGGTGACCAACCGGGTCTTGAGCGAGCTCGGCAGGCTTGCCGAGGCAGAGCCCGAGAAATTCATCAAGATCTGGGAGTCTTTCGGCGCTGTCATCAAGGAAGGCCTTTACGAGGACGCCGAGCGCCGCGACGAGCTTTACGAGCTGACCCGCTTCCGCACCACCCGTAAGCCCGAGGGCTGGCGCAGCCTGAAGGACTATGTCGCCGATCTGAAGGACAACCAGACGGCGATCTATACCATCGCCGGCGAATCGCTCGACCAGCTAGCGGCAAGCCCGCAGCTTGAAGGTTTCCGCGCCCGCGGGATCGAGGTGCTGCTGTTGAGCGATCCGGTCGACAGCTTTTGGACCGCCACCGCACTCGGCTTTGCCGGCAAGCCGTTTCGCTCGGTGACCCAGGGCGCAGCCGACCTGGACGCCATCCCGCTTAAGGAGAGCGCGGCGAAAGACGAGAGCAAGGACAAGAAGGCGGAGCCCGGCAAGGCGAAGCTTGCGACCCTGATCGCCATGGTCAAGGAGACGCTGGGTAGCGCTGTGAGCGACGTCGCCCTGTCGCAGCGGCTGACGTCGAGCCCCTGCTGCCTGGTGGCACCCGCAGGCGGCCCGGACCGCCAGCTCGAAAAGCTCTTGGCGCGCCATGCAGGCCAAGCGGCGCTGTCGGCCCCGGTGCTGGAGATCAACCCGGATCACGCGCTGATCGCGGCGCTCGCCGAATCGGCCGCCGCCGGCGGCAACGCCGAGCCGGTGAAAAGCGCCGTGTGGATGCTTTTCGACCAGGCGCGCATCGCCGAGGGCGAGGGGCCGCACGACGCCGCAGCCTTCTGCAACCGGTTGACCGACATTCTGGTCAAGGCAATGGCCGCGAAGTCCGGATAATGCTCTAATCGCAAGGCAGCATTGACCGGAATTCGAGGCGGGGATGGCCGAGTTTTCTCAACCGGTTCAGCCGGTGATCATGTGCGGGGGCTCCGGCACGCGCCTGTGGCCGGTCTCGCGGCAAGACCTTCCCAAACAGTTCTGCGCCCTGTCGGCGGATCGAACCCTGCTTCAGCAGACCCTGCTGCGCGTCCGTTCGGATGGCTTCCTGGCGCCGGTCCTGGCGTGCAACACGGCGCAGAAATTCATCGTCGCCGATCAGGCCGCCGGCGTCGGCGTCGAGCCCAGTGCCTATCTCTTGGAGCCCGTCGGCCGCAACACCATGGCGGTTGCCGTGACCGCCGCCCTGCATGCGCAGAAGGCGGCACCCGGCGCGCTGGTGCTTCTGCTGCCGTCCGATGCCCACATCGCCGATGCCGAGGGCTTTCGCGCCGCAGTCGCCGGATTGGCCGCTTCGGTCGTCTCCGAGGGCGGGATCGGCCTTCTCGGCATGACGCCTGAGCGTCCCGAGACCGGCTATGGCTATGTGCGCTGCGGCGCGCCGATTCCGGACACCGATGGCGGGGGAAGTGTGTTTCGCGTCGGCCGGTTCATCGAAAAGCCCGACGAGAACGCCGCCCGCGAGTTTGTCGAAGCGGGCGACTTCGTCTGGAACGCCGGCATTTTCCTGTTTTCTCCCGAAACGCTTCTCGCCGAGGCCGAACGCCTCAAGCCCGACATCGTCGCAGGCTGCCGGGCGGCCTATGGCGAGGCAACCGTCGCCGCGCCGTTCTGGACCCTGGAGCCGCGCGCCTTAGCCGCGCTCGAAGCCATCTCCCTCGACCGCGCGGTCATTGAGCATACGAGCCGCGGCCTTGTCGCCCGGGCGGCGATCGGCTGGAGCGATCTCGGCTCGTGGGCGGCCATCGGCGAGATCATGCCGCACGACGAAGGCGGTAATGCCATCCATGGCGAGGTCATTGCGGTCGACACGAGGAAATCAGTGATCTGGGCCGAGGACCGGCTGGTCGCGACCCTCGGGATCGAGGACCTCGCCGTCATCGCGGTCGACGACGCCGTGCTGGTGGCAGGGCGCGGGCGGGCACAGGAGGTGAGCGAGCTGGTAGCCGCGCTCAATCGCTCAGGCCGTCCCGAGGCCCGCGCCGGCACGACGGTACTCCGCCCCTGGGGCAGCTTCACCAATGTCGCCGCCGGTCCCGGCTTCCAGATCAAGCGCATCCTCGTCAAGCCCGGCGGACGCCTGTCCGTGCAGAGCCACCAGCATCGCGCGGAGCATTGGGTCGTGGTGCGCGGCAGACCGCGCGTCACCTGCGGCGAGATCGCACGCGAGCTTGGGGCAAACGAGCATATCTTCATCCCGCTCGGTGCCCGGCACCGGATCGAGAACCTCACCGACGAGCCGGCCGAGATCGTCGAGGTGCAATTCGGCGATTATCTGGGCGAGGACGACATCGTCCGCTACGAGGACATTTACGGGCGGATCTAGCGGTCAAGTCCAGACCGAGTGGCCGCCGATGGATTTCGCATCGTGGGCTTCCGGCGGCAGTGGCGTTTCTCAGCCCCCGAGATCCCTCATTGTGGCTTCATAGAACGAACGCCCCCAAAGGTAGCGATCCTTGTCGCGCAGGTTGAATCCTCCGGGTGCAGTGGCTTTTACGGTATTCAGAAATCTCTGATAATCTTTCCAAAGACCGTCTGAAAATTGCCTGCCAGCAAGTTCCTTGAACGCTCCCAGTTGCTCGCAAACGCGAACGTCATAGACGCCAAAATCGTCAGGATAGAACACTGTCAGAATGGCGGAAGCCATGGGAAGGAGGAACCCCCCACTTCTTCATCAGTACTTCGAGCCTGCCCATCGGGCAGGCGCTTGTGTGCAGAGATGCGGCTATACCTTCGACAGCTTCAGCAAAGCCACCCGGCTGCTTATTCAGCCGGTCACGGATCCGCGTTTTGGCCCGGTTAGCCTTCCAGATAATAATCAGGTAGAAATCGATTGGGCAGATGACCCTGGTCTCTCTAAAGCGGGGGCCGACCTCGGCGAGCAGGTATTTTTCGAGATCGTAGAATTTGCGGTAGTCGAAGGTCATCAGGCGGCTCCTGTCGGTACCATCCGTCGGATTCTTTCTGTTAACGCACCGCGACGTCCATGCGGCCGATGCCCTCGACCCAGGCGGACAGGGTGTCGCCCGGGCGCACCGGGCCGACGCCCAAATCATACCTCCTCCCCCTTGGTGGCGGAGGAAGAGAAATCAACGACTTGGCGGCGCGCAGGCGGTGCCAAGCGTTAGATTTCTCAGAAGGGGGGGTGCCGACCACCCCCCTCTTGCAAAATTCAAGGGTTAGCCTCGCTACGGCTCGGCTAACGCCTTGATTTTGCCTTCTCCCCCGCAAGGGGGGAGAAGGAGATTAGGCATGCCGCAGCTCTATGCATCCATCCGATCAACCCAGTCGCGTCCCACTTCAAGGCGTTCCTCGAACCGCGATGTCCATCCGGCCGATGCCCTCGACCCAGGCCGACAGCACGTCGCCGGGACGGACCGGGCCGACGCCCGCCGGCGTTCCGGTCAGGATCACGTCGCCGGGATCGAGCGTGTAGGCGGCGGACGCATAGGCGATGAGCTTCGGGATCGTGTAGATGAGATGGCTCGTGTTGGAGGCCTGCCGCACCTCGCCATTGACGGAAAGCCCCAAATCGAGCGCGCCCGGATCGTCGATCTCGTCCGCGGTGACGAGATGCGGCCCGAGCACCGTGAAGGTGTCCAGCGACTTGCGATAGGAGCGGTCCTCGGTGCCGCGCACCGACATGTCGAGGCCGATCGTGTAGCCGGCGACGTGGGACAGCGCGTCTTCCTCCGCGATATCGCGCCCGCCGGGCCCGATGACGACGGCAAGCTCGACTTCATGGTCGATGCGCCGCTCGCCGTGCCCCACGACGACGCCCTCGTCGCAGCCGACAAGCGAGCTCGACGCTTTCAGGAACAGGCCATAATCGTCGATGGTCTTGACCGGCTGTCCGAAATTGATGCCCGCGTCGGCCCGCGCCTCGTCGAGATGCGCTTGATAGTTGACCGGCGCGGCGATGATCTTTCCGGGATTGGCGACGGGGCTGAGCAGTTTCACGGCCTCAGGCTCAACGCTGCGCGCGTTCGCCACCAGCTCCGCGATCCGTTTCCGCAGCGCGCCCAGATTGGCGATCATCAGATCGCCGCGCGGCAGCGGCCAGCGCACCGCGGGAAGGACGTCGAGCGCGGGCGTAACGTTGCGGATGTCCTCGCCCAGAAAGAGCCCGAGGCGGTTGTCGTCGAAGCGGCAAAGGCGCATGAGTCCAGCTTCCGTTCAAAGCAGCTTCCTGCCCGCGTGACAGGGGGTGCAATCGTCTAGTAACCTCTTAGTCGGTCGAACCGGAGGAGCGCAACGTGCCCGAGCGCACATTCGCTGCAGCCTTTGCCGCAGTCGCCCTTGCCATCCTGTTCCTGGTGCTGGGCTGCATGTCGGCGCGCGCGGCCGCCGCCGACATTCTGCTGATGTCGCGGGTGCGGGCGGAAATCACGCGCGGCGCGACCGGGAACGCCATCGTGCTGCTCGAAGCGGCGGTCAAGGATCAAGGCGCCCGCGCGGAAGTGCGCCTTGCCCTGCTGGGAGAGCTGGCGCCGCTCTATCTTTCCGCCGGCAAGTTCGCCGACGCCGGCGAGGCCTTCGCCTATGAGGCGGAGCTGACAGCGCGGCTCAACGGCGCCGCCGACCCGCGCCTGTTCAAAATCTACGAGTCGGCGGGCGATGCCTATGCGCGGGCCGGAGACGCCCGCAAGGCGATCCATTTTTTCGAAGAAGCGCTGCGCATCGACATGCTTTACGGCGACTGCGCCGGAAACGCGACGGCGCGCCTCCACGAGCGGCTGGCGCGGGCCTATGGCGCGCTGAACGAAACCGAAAAGGCCAGCCGCCACCGCAGGCTTTCAGAAGACGCTGGCCTGCGCTGCGCCGAGCCCGGCGCCGCATCGGGCACGCGCGGCATCGTCGTCACCAGCGAATTCGCCGCCGCTGACCGCGATAGCTTCACCCGGGTCAAGGTTTTCTATGCCACCGACCGGGCGCGCACCGGCAGCGACCGGCCCAACGATTTCTATGGCGGCGCGCGGGGCGACCTCGACTTCGGCACGCTGGACGTCACCGTGCCGCGCATCCACAAGCCCGGTGCCCTCGAGGCCCCGTCGCTCACCAAGCTGGAATGGCGGGAGAACCCGGAGCGCCACATCGTCATCATGAGGCTCGAGACCATGAGCGGCGACGAGCTGTTCGCCGACATGGCCCGGACCCTTGGCGGACGCGGCGCCGAGGAGGCCTTCGTTTTCATCCACGGCTACAATGTCTCCTTTGCCGACGCCGCCAAGCGCACAGCCCAGATCGCCTATGATCTGAACTTCGAGGGCGCGCCGATCCTCTATTCCTGGCCGTCGCGGGCAAACCTCTTGTTCTATCTCTCCGACGAGGCGGTCGTGCGGCTCAGCGGCCGGCGCCTGCGCGGCTTTCTGGAGGATGTCGTCGCCCGGTCCGGCGCCAAACGGGTCCACCTCATCGCCCATTCGATGGGCAACCGGGCGCTGATCGACGCGCTGGAGCTGATCGCCGCGGAACGCCGCGGCATGGCGGACGGCGTGTCCCCGATGTTCGAGCAGATCATCTTCACCGCGCCCGACGAGGATGCCGGCCTGTTCGCGGAAATGATCCGCTCGGTGCGGCCGCTGGCCCGCCGGCTCACGCTCTACACCTCGGACCAGGACTGGGCGCTCGCCGCCTCGCGGGAGCTGCATGGCGACGCGCCGCGCGCCGGCGAGGCGGGAGAGAAGATCCTGATCGCCGATGAGATCGACTCCATCGACATGTCGGCGCTCGGCGAGGACATGCTCGGCCACAGCTATTTCGCCAACGATACCTCGGCGCTGACCGACATTCTGTGGCTGTTCTGGAAGGACGCAGCACCCGAAGGACGCTGCGGTTTGCAGCCGCTGGCCGCCCCGCGCGGCCGCTATTGGGTGTTCGACGCAGTGCGGTGCAACGGCCCGGTGGCGATGTCGGCGCTGACGCTCGCCCGCGCCAAGGGGGAAGCGGCGTTCAGCACGGTCGACCGCGCGCTGGCCGAGCTCGCCGGCCGGCCGAACAGCGCCGAGGCGGTTCAGGAATGGCGGGCGATCCGCGGGATGCTGGCAAGGATCGTCGGCCGGTAGCAGGCGCGTGCGCTAGCGAAAATCGACCAGGATCCGGAACGGCTTCGGCGAGCGGGAATCGCTTCTGCCGTCGCTGACTTCCAGCCGGTATGTGCCGGCGCCCGGAACGGCGATGGCCGCTTCCGTGACGCCGCCGGGCCGCGGCGGGCCGACCCAGTCGCGGATCACCTGCGCCTCGGCATTCCACAGCCTGACCCAGATATCGAGGGCGGGGTCGACCTCGTCGACGATGACGGTGAACTCGCCGCTGCGCGGCGCTTCCAGCAGGTACCAGTCGGTGTCGCCTTGCGGCAGGATGTGGGCGTCATGCGGGGTGCCGAGCTCGAGCGGCTTTGCGGCGCCGAAACTGTCGTTCGGCTCCAGCGGGTCGTCCGTCGCGATGAATTTGGTTGCCAAGGTGGCGTGCTGGACCGAACGTTCGTCGCTGCGCCCGTCGCTGACCTCGATGAAGTAGACGCCGGCTGAGGGCAGATCGGCGAAACCCTCGGTGACGCCACCCTTGCGGTAGGGGGCTACCCAGTCGCGGATCACCTTCTGATCGGCGTTCCAGACCCGGTAGTGCAAGTCGAGATTGTCCGGCCCCTCGTCGATGACCGCGGCAAGCTCGCCGGCGGACGCGGTCTCGACGCGGAACCAGTCGGTGTCGCCGCGCGGCAGGATGTTGAACAGGATTTCGCCACCCGGCGACAGCGCCGCGGCCTCCGCCGCACTGTTATTGGGTTCGTACTGGTCGGGCTGCGGCGTGAAGGCGAGCACCAGGTCGAACCGCTCCGGGCTCGCCGCGTCGGAGCGGCCGTCGGAGATCTCGATGAAATAGCGTCCCGGCCCCGGCAGGTCGGCGAAGTCGTCGACGTCGCCGCCCACGCGCAGCGGACCGAACCAGTCGCGCAGCACGTCCTTTTCCAACGTCCAGACGCGCATATAGATGTCGAGATCCTGGGGCGAATTGGTGACCGCCAGGCGCATCTCGCCGGGATGGTCTACATCGATGCTCAGCCAGTCGGTATCGCCGCGCGGGAAGATGGCGATCTTGTGGGCGCTCGTCGGCTCGACCGCGGCCGCGGCGCCGAAGGAATTATTGGGCTCGGCCACATCGGGGACGGGGTGAAAATCGAACGACAATTGCAACGGATCCACGGTGGCGGCGTCGCTGCGGCTGTCCGCGGTCTCGATGATATAGACGCCGGGCTCGGCCAGCTCCGTCTCGTGCAAGGTGTCGCCCCCCGGACGCGCCGGCACCGCCCAGTCGCGGACCACCTTGCCGTCGAGGTTCCAGACGCGAATGGCGATGTCGAGCTGTTCGGGCACCTTCTCCGCAAGAACGGACAGGAGGCCAGGCTCGCCGACCCAGACCTGGTACCAGTCGGTATCGCCGCGCGGATAGATCGTCGCCAAAAACTTCGACGGCACCGGCACCGGGTGCGCCGCCCCGATGGCGTTGTTGGGCTCGAAGGGGTCGTCGGCGGCGGCGAAATCGACCTTGAAGGTGAAGGGATCGGCGCTCTCGGCATCGCTGCGGCCGTCGCTCATCTCGATCCAGTAATTGCCGGGGCCCGGCAGGGGATAGCGCCCGTCGAGCGCGCCGCCGGGACGTCCGGCGCCCTGCCAATCGGCGACCACCATGTGGTCGTCGTTCCAGACCCGCGCGAACAGGTCGATCTGCTCGGGCGATCGTTCCGCGAAAACGTGCAATTCGCCGGCGACCGGAACGTTGATCCGATACCAGTCGGTATCGCCACGCGGCGTGATCCGCGCCGTGACGTCGGCGGCGAGCGGCACCGGCTGCGCCGTCCCGTATGAGTCGTTTGCCGCCGCTTCGCCAATGCCGCGCGACGGCGCCGGCCGGAAGCCGGTCGGTTGCGGCACCGCGACGCTGCCGGCCCAAGCGGGGTGGAAGATCACCCTCTGGCCAAAGAAGCGGTCGTCGGCGCGCGCGCCGCCGCGCGGCTTTCCGTTTCCGGCCGCAGCGACCTTTGCCGTCGCCAGCCCGGTTTGCGCCTCCGCCGTGCCTTCTGCGGGCGTCGTCGCGGCGGCCCCGGCCGCGCCAGGCGCGGTCACGGCCGGGAAGGCCGCGGCGGGATGCGCCTCCGCGATCGCCTCGCCGGGATTGAGATAGACCTCGTCGACCAGCCGCACCAGAAGCTCCGGGCGCTGCTGGCCGCGGGTTGCATCGATGACCCGCTTGGAGACGCGGCGGAACATCAGCCCGACCTCGACGCCCGGCGCGCCGATCTCCTCGAGCAGCGCCGCCGTGTAAGGGCTGTGCTCGGCGTCGCCGTCGCTGGCCACCGCGCCCGACGCCGCGGCATAGGCGATGATGGCGCCGCGGCCGCGCAGCTCCATCGGCCCGAGGCCGCGCTGCACCTGGGTCGAACGGCTGGCGGCACGATCCGGCAATTGGTCGAGGAACGGGTTGTCGCGGCAGGAATCGAGGATGACGATGCTCACCCCGGCGCGGCGCTCCATCTCGGCGACGACTTCCTGGATGTCGATGGAGCTGTAACGCAGGGCGCGCTCGCTATCGACCGAAACGTCCGTCGGCAGGAGGAAATTGCGGCCGCCGATCTGCACCGCGTGGCCGGCGTAAAAGACCAGCGCCGTTGCCTGGTCGGTGAGCCTGCGGCCGAACTCGTCGATGGCCGCGATCGCCTTGCGGCGGTCGATGTCGGTGGCCAGCAGCACCGAAAAGCCGAGCTCTTCGAGCGTGGCGGCAAGCGCGGTGGCGTCGCGCACCGGGTTGGCGAGCGCGGCCGTTCCCGAGTAGGCGTTGTTGCCGATGACGAGCGCCACCCGATCCGCCGCCTCGACGCGCAACGCTCCCGCGAGCAATGCCAGGAGCAACACGATCTTTGCGAAAAAACGCAACGGAATTCGCCCCGTATCGCCCTTCGACGCTGCGCCGGCGGGCCGCTCGCGCCGGCACCCGATCATGAAACCATGCCGCAGGGGAGGGCGCAAGCCGTTCGGCCGGCAATCGCGCACGCATTTTACCAACCATTCATCTCCGCTCCGCATAGTGGCGGCGGCGACCGGCTCGGGTGAGGCGGGGCGAACCGAGCGGCCTCCGTCTGTCCGTCCCGTGTTGCGTCAACCTTCCTTAGCGAGGCTCCCGGCTGTCGGTTGTCCTGGGCAAGCGACCGGAACGGGGGGATGGGCAGGAGAAGAGCATGTGTCGCGGTCAAACGGCTCAATCGGGCACGTGGCACCGGCTTTACCCGTTGGGCCAATAGAAACGTGATGTGAGCATGGACAAGGGCGGCAATCGGGCATTGGGCCGGTCAATCGTATTTGGCTGGATGTGGCGAATGGGTGTGCGGGGCAAGCTATTTGCCGCCTTCGGCGCCAGCGCCATGCTGACCTTGTCGGCGGTCGCGATCGGCATTTATTCCTTCCAGGCGGTCGCCATCGCGTTCTCTCACCTGTCGAAACAGGAAATCCCGGCCATCCGCAGCGCCGCGGCGCTGGCCATCCGCAGCACCGACGTGACGATCGCCGCGGCCGATCTCGCCGCGGCCGAAGCCGAGGAAGCGCGGGCAGCGGCGAGTGCGCGACTGCGCGAGGCCATCGGAAAGTTGCAGGCCGACACCGCGAAGATCGAAATGAACGCCGCCGCCACCTTCGTGCTCGAGGACCTGAAAGCCGGCGCCAGTTCCTTCGCCGCGAAACTCGATGCGCTCGACGACGTCACCAAGGCGTGGCTCGCCCTGCGCCGCCAGAAGCTCGACTGGCTGCACAAGCTGTTCGCCTATCACGTGGCCGCCACCGCCAAGCTCGGACCGATGGTCGACGACGCCTATTCCTCGCTGATCGAGGGCGGCAAAGCCGCGGCGCAAAACAGCAACGAGATCGTCAACACACTGGTCAACAAGGAGATGGTTGGCCTGTGGTCATTGTTCGAATCGCGTCCGCAGATCAGCCTGCTGGCCGGCCTCATCACCTCGCACGCGCTGGCCGATGACCCACAACGGGCAATGAGCCTCGAAAGCAAATTGACCGCCGTCCGCGGGCACCTCACCGCGTTCCTGGGGAGGTTGCCGCAGGACGCCACCGCGGCCGACGCGGAGGCCGGCATCAAGAACCTTCTGGCCCTGGCCGAGGAGGAACTGAGCGGCAAGGGCAGGCTGTCTCTCGCCGGGGCCGACGCCTCCGACCCAAGTCACACATTGGCCAAGGTGATCGATCTGCAGCAGTCGGTCGACAATGCGCTGTTGAAGGCCATCGACGATCAGATCTTCAAGCTGACCAGCGCCGCGGACAGCGCGATCGAGTCCAACAGCGCGGCGATGGCCGATCTGCTCGACAACCAGCTCGGAAAGATAAGGGCCACCCTGGAGGCGGACACGAGCCTTCACCATTATGTCGCCCTCGTCGTCCAAGGTGCGCTCGCCGAGGACCGCCGCCGGATCGCGCCGTTGCAGGACAAGGTGACCCTGGAAGCCGCGCGGATGCGGCGGGCAATGCGGGTCATCATGAACAATGAGATCGCCGGCCTGGTGGAGGATCTGATCGATTTCGCCGATCCGGACCGGGGCCTTCTCGGGCTGCGTCTCTCGGAATTCGATGCCGCCGAGCGAGCCAAGTTCATCGTCCGAACCGTGTTTGTTGCCGGCGAAGAGCTTGGGCGCCAGATCGACCGGCTGATCGATTTCGAGCGTGGCCGGATTGAGGTGCAGGCCATCGGCATCGAGCGGCAGTTCAAGGGCAGCGGATGGGCCTTGATCCTGGTCGGGGTCGCGAGTTTCGCGATCGCGGTGGCCATCGGCATCTTCGTCGTCGATCGCGGCATGGCCAAGCCATTGGCGCAACTCGTGGCCAATATGCGTCGCATGGCGCAGGGCGATCTTTCGGTTGAACTCGACGCCAACACCCGCCGCGACGAGGTCGGCGACATGATCGACGCGGTTGCCATATTTCGCGAGAACGCCCTGGTCCGCAATCGCCTCGAGGAAGCAGCCCGCCGCGATCAGGCCGGCAAAGCTCGGCGGCAGGAAAGCATCGATGCGCTGGTGAACGAATTCCGCGCTGAAACGGAGGAACTGATCCACAAGGTCGGGACCACCATGGATGAGATGCAGGCGACCGCGACAGCGCTCTCCCGCACCTCCGACGAGACCTCCGGCCAGGCGTCGAATGCGGCCGCGGCCTCGAAGGCCGCCTCGATCAATGTCGAAACCGTTGCCTCGGCCGCAGAAGAGCTGAGTTCGTCGATCACGGAGATCGGCAAGCAGGCGGTCAGGGCTTCCGAGATCGTCGCCGCGGCGACCAGCGGCGCGCATTCAACCAACCACAAGGTCGCAAGCCTCGTCGAGGCCACATCCAAGATCGGCGAGGTTGTCACCCTGATCAAGGAGATCGCCGAACAGACGAACCTGCTCGCTCTCAACGCCACGATCGAGGCGGCACGGGCCGGCAAAATGGGCAAGGGCTTCGCGGTCGTCGCCGCGGAGGTCAAGTCGCTGGCCAACCAGACGGCCAAGGCCACCGAGGAGATCGCCTCGCAGATATCGGCAATCCAGATGTCGACCGAGGACGCCGTCGGCGGAATCCAGGCGATCGCCGCGACCATGGAAGAGGTCAATCACTACACCCTGTCGATTGCCGCGGCGGTCGAGGAGCAGGGCATGGCGACAAACGAAATTTCGCAGAACGTGCACGAGGCGGCCGCCGGCACGCGCGGCGTGGCCAGCAATATTTCCAGGGTTCAGGACGCCACAGTGGAAACCAACGGCTCGGCCGCGCAGCTGGCCCAGGCGTCCGCCGAAGTTGCCGCCCAAACCCGGCGCCTGAGCGGCGTGGTCGGGACATTCCTGCGCAAGGTTGCGGCGGCCTAGACCGATTGCCGGTCTTACGATTCCAATTTTTCGGGAACCGGCGCGGGCGCGACGGAAATTGCGTCAACCCCACCCTTCAGAGCGGCCTCGAACGAGGACGATCTGTCCTCCCAAATCACCCGACTCTCGCAATCAAGCACGGCCACGAGGGCCGAGCGACCGCGCCAAAACCAATTTTCAAGTGACGGCTTTCTTGTTCCACCAAATCAGGACCGCAATCAGAACGGCCACCGCGATGGATGACGGCGGCAGTCCGGCCAAAAAGACGCTGACGTTCAGATATACGGAATTTGCGACGCTGCCGGCCTGGTCGCCGATAAGTATGGCGAGGAGAGTCAGAATGAGGATCGCCTGGACGAGCAATTCGATGACACGCCATGCGATCTGGGCGATCTTGGCAATGTTGTCCATTTCGCCTCCGAGAAGTGAGGGGCAATTGGCCCCTCACCTCGAAACGACTACTTGGGCTTTAGAGTCCCTCAGGTGTACCTGCCAAACAGCCACAGAATGATGCCAAGGACGATCAGCCCGACAAGCCCGTTACCGCCCAGCGAGCCGACGAGGGCCATGAGGTTGTCTACGACGGAACCGAAGAACGGCAAAGTTCCGCCTATGAGCAACGACAGCACGATTGCCAAGGCCAGCAAGGCGATACCGATTTCGATCAGCTGACCAATAACAGTGCTGGTTCGTTTCATGATCTCCATGATGTATTCCCTCACTATTTCCCCTAATTCGCACATGGTGCGAATCACGGCGGAACTATGCCACAGATTTGTCAACGATGCTTATGGATAACGGGAGGCTGTTGATACGCTGCTACAAGCTCGGCGAGGACGGGGCGCCACCTCTGCGGCGGTCCGTCGGCTCCCCGATGCGGGCGATTTCCCGGCCATACGATATCGATCCGACGGACCGGATCGATACCCTGATGCCCTATCGGCCGATCATGCTTGAACAAGGACTGGAGGAGAGGTCGTCGCCGGCGCGGTTTCCGGTCTTGTGCCTGCGCGCCGGCCGCCTCGATGGTGGATCTGGGACGATTTTTGCCGGGCGGATACGATCATGGCCCTTCGCGGCCGGCCGGGGCCGGCTCGCGGGCCGTCGGGGCTGGTGTTCTTGCTCCGTGTCTGTTTGGTGCCGATTATTCGACGGCCGGGACTGAGCGCTCGGCCGCCAGAACGCGGTCGAAATCGCTCGGCTTGAGGCTGAGGGCGCGCAGGTCTGCCTCGCTGGGCCTGTTGCGCTGCTCGACGGCGCGGGCAACGCGGATAGCCGGGCCGATCAGCGAGAAGATATTGCCCCACGCGCTGCGGCCTGCGGCGCCGAAATGGGTTAGGCCAAGGGTATGCGACACGGGTGGTCTCCTTTGTATTGTTGTTCGATGGATGCCTATTTGCGTTTCTTTGTTGGTTGATAGATGACGTTTTGCGCTGCGCTGCACAATGTGCAATTGCGGATGCCAGCCATGCAGGCGCTGCATGGCTCGAAAGAGAGATGGCGGCGACGGGTGGGAGACCGGCGAGGTTATCGTAAGTCGAGGATTTGATTGCCATTTGCGTGCGGGCCGGTATCGTGGGGCCGGCCCCGCCGCGCTCACGACGGTGAACAAGGACAATGACGGTCGTATCGGAAAGAGAGATCAATGCCAGCCTGACGAATCAGGTGGCGCTGAGGATCGTCGACTATATCGAGCGCAACCATCTGCAGCGCGGCGAGCATCTTGCCGCCCAGCGCTTCGCCGACGCTTTCAAGGTCTCCCGTTCGCCGGTGCGTAACGCCCTGCTCAAGCTGTCGAGCCTCAATGTGGTCGAGGCGCACAGGAACCGCGGTTTCTTTCTCGCCGCCGCGCGATCGGCATTGCCGGAGGTGCGGCGGCTCATCTCCGTGCCTTTGGAGGACGAGCTATATTTAGGCGTCGCCCAGGACCGGCTGATCGGCCGGCTTGCCGACCGCGTCACCGAGGCTGAGCTGGCGCGCCGCTACCCGGTCACCCGGTCGCAACTCCGGCGCATGCTGGCGCGCATGGCCAAGGAAGGGTGGGTTGCCCGCAAGCCCGGCTATGGATGGCAGTTCCTGCCGGTGCTCACCTCCCGCGAAGCGGTGTTTCAGAGCTATTCCTTCCGCAAGGCGGTGGAGCCAGCGGCGATCCTCGAGCCGGGCTATCACATGGATGAGAAGATCTACCTTCACTGTCGGGCCCAGCAGTCCGAGCTATTGGGTGCCGACATGGAGCGGTTGACGCCGGTGCACGTGTTCGAGCTCGGTTGCGATTTCCACGAGACGGTGGTCGGCTGCTCCGGCAACCCCTATGCCTTGGATGAGCTCAGGCGCCAGAACCGGCTGCGGCGGCTCATGGAATATCGCATCACGCTGGACAAGGATCGGATTCAGCGCCAGTGCCGGGAGCATCTGGAGATCATCGATCGGATCGAGGCCGGCGACTGCCCCGGGGCGGCGGAGCTGATGCGCCGGCACCTGGACATTTCCGGTTACGTGAAGGCCAAGTATCACGACGAGCACCCGCTGCCGCCGCCGGCGCCGGCTAACCTTTGACGCGGCGCGATGAGCAAAGCCATGCGGCCGCCCACAAATCTCGCCCCGGCAGGATTGGCGCCGGAACTTGCCCGCCGGATCGTCGAACAGGCGCGCGATAACGAGTGGACCGTCGGCGATCATCTGCCGGCCTCGCGCCTGGCGCAGGCGTTCGGCGTATCGCCGTCGCCGATCCGCGAGGCGCTCGAGCTTCTGAAGCGCCTGGACATCGTCGAGAGCAGGCCCAATCGCGGCTTCTTCCTGACCGCCGACAGGGCCGGTCTTGCCCGCGCGCGCGATGCCCTCAAGCCGCTCGATGCCGACGATGAGAGCTTTCTGTCGCTGGTCGCCGACCGGCTTGCCGGGCGCCTCCCGGAGGCGTTCCGGGAGGCCGACCTGATGCGCCACTACAACATCTCCCGCTCGCAGCTTCAGGCCATGCTGTTGAAGATCGAGCAGAATGGCTGGATCGAGCGCAAGCCGGGCTATGGCTGGGCCTTCCTGCCTGTCCTTACCTCGCAGAAGGCCTACGCCCAGAGCTACCAGTTTCGCATGGGGATCGAGCCGGCGGCGTTGCTGGAACCTGCATTCAAAGTCGACAGACGGGCCTTCGCCGAGGCCCGCCTGGCCCAGGAACGGCTGCTGGCCGAAGATGCGAGCCGGGCAAGCCGCGAGGAGGTGTTCGAGACCGGCGCGGCCTTTCACGAGATGCTGATGCGCTGCTCGGGCAACCCGTTCTATCTCGAGGCATTAAAGCGGCAGAACCGGCTGCGCCGGCTAATCGAGCATCAGGGCGCCATCGACACCGACAGGCTCGCGCGCCAGTGCCGCGAGCATCTGCGCATCATCGACCTGTTGGAGGCAGGCGAGAATGAGCGCGCCGCCGAGATCATGCGCGAGCATCTCGGCGACGCCTCGCGCGCGGCGATGCGCCTGCGCGAGACCAGCCGCGCCGCCGCGCCGCTCGGCGAGCTGCATCTTTAGACCGCGGCAAACGCCTCACCCCCGCATCAGCGAGGGCAGCCAGGTCGCCACCCCCGGCACGGCGATGGCGAGCAGCAAAAAGACGACGATGCCCCAGAAGAAGGGCATGTTGGCCTTCAGCACCTCCATCTGGTCGACATCGGCGATGCGCCCGGCAATGATCAGCGCGATGGCCATCGGCGGCGTCACCTGCCCGATCACCACCGCGATCACCATCAGCACGCCGAAATGGATGAGGTCGACATTGAAGGCGAGGAGCGTCGGCAGGATGATCGGCACCAGCACCGGGATCAGCGGGTCGAGGATCATGCCGGCAAGGATGGCCAGGAACACCAGCGCCAGGAGGCGCAGATACTCGCTCTCGCCGACGACGAAAAAGTCGATGAGGTGAACCAGCGCCTCGGGAACGTGGGCGTTGGTGAGGCCCGCGCCGAGCGCGAAAGACAGGCTGACGATGATCAGCAATTCGCCGGTGAGCTGCACGGAGTTGACGACGACGCGGTAGAGCGCCTTCAGATCGAGATGGCCGTAAACGAAAGTTGCCAGGACAAAGGCGTACATGACCGCGAAGGAGCCCGCTTCCGTCGGCGTGAACACCCCGACGACGAGCCCGCCGACGATGATCACCGGCAGGCCGAATGACAGGAAGGCGCGCTTTCCCGTCCGCAAGACCTCCGCGAAGGCGAAGGCGGAATAGGGCTTCCAGCCGCGCCGCCGCGCCAGATAGGCGATGATCAGCATCTGCGACAGGCCGAGCAGGATGCCGGGAATGAGGCCGGCGAGGAACAGCGCGCCGAGCGACACGCCGGTCACCGCCGAATAGAGGATCATCGGCGAGCTTGGCGGGATCATCGGCCCGATGCCGGCCGACGACGCGGTAACCGCGGCGGAGAAGGCGGCCGGGTAGCCGTTCTCCTTCATCGCCGGAATCACGATCGAGCCGGTGCCGGCGAGATCGGCCGTCGAGGAGCCGATCATGCCGCCGAAGAACATGCTGGTCACCACGTTGACGTGGGCGAGCCCGCCGCGCAGCGGCCCGACGATGGCGCGGGCGAACTCGAACAGCCGCGCCGATATGCCGCCGGCGTTCATCAGCCCGCCGGCGAGCACGAACAGCGGCAAGGCGATGAGCACGAAGCGGTTCATTCCCGACATCATGGTCTGCGGCAGGGTCAGCGCCCAGGCGCCGGAGAAGTAGAAATTGAGGATCACCGCGGCGGCGATGGAGACCAGCATCGGCACGCGCAGCACCAAAAGCCCGCACAGAAACGCGATCGAGATGAGCGCGCCGGTCATGACCGCAACGCCCTGCGCTTTTCCCTGCGACGCTCATGGTGGAACGCGACCAGGAAGGCGAGCGCCGCGCCGAAGGCGCCGAAGCTGAGCGCCGAGGTCGACCATCCAATGCGGATGTTCAGATAGACGGCGACGTCGCCGCCGAACAGCCGCAGGAAATCGAATGAGACCCAGCCCATGAAGAGGAGGACGGCGATGCTGATCGCATAGCCGGCGGCACCGATCGGGCGGCGCCACTTGGCCGGCAGTTTCTCGAAGAAGAAGTCGATGCGGATCATGGAGCCGCGGCGCACCGACAGGAAGACGCCGGTCATCGCCAGCCACGGCACCAGAAGCAGCACCACCTCCTCGGCCCACAGGAAGCTGGTGTTCAACAGGTAGCGCGCCAGCGCGTTCGAAAACACAACGGCGACGATGCCGCACAAGGCCAACGCGCCGATGGCCTCGACAGCTCGGTTGACCAGGCGCTCGATGAGCGGCAGGCCCTGGTCCGGGTCGTAGAGTTCAAACCGACGAGTCGCTTCGGCGATCCGGTCGGCAAGCGCGCCGGCTTTCGGCGCGGCGGCGCCCGCCTCGCCCTGCGGTTCGTCGCTCATGATCTGCCCCTCTTTTTCCCTGGCCTTGCTGGATTCAACACCAAAGCGCCTCCTTGTCTAACGCTTTGCTCCGCTCGCACGGCCGCCGCGACCGGCGAAGGACGGCACATGCCCGCTTGCGGGGCAATGTCGGAAAAAGTGGCGGCATGCGTCCCGTTGCATGCCGCCACTTGCAAGGCGGTGCTTATTTGCTGACGGCGGCCATTACCGCGTCGGTAAAGTCCTCGCCGGCGATCTTGGCGATTTCCTTCGCGATCGGCTTGGTTGCCGCCTTGAAGGCCGCAGAATCGATGTCGTTGAACTCCACCTGGCCCTTGGAGAGCGTCTTGATCTCGTCCAGGAGCTTGGCGTCGTTGTCGGCACCGTACTGGCGGCTTGCCACGGCCGCCTTCGCACCGGCGCGGAGGACCGCGCTGCGCTGCTCGTCGGTCAGAGAGTCATAGCGCTTGAGGTTCATGACGAGCGTAATCGGCGTGTAAACGTGGTTCGACATGGAAATGTATTTTTGCACCTCGAACCAAGACCATTTGCGGATGTTGCTGAGCGGGTTCTCCTGGCCGTCGATGACGCCTTGCTGCAGGGCGAGATACACCTCGCCGATGTTCATCGAGATCGGCGAAGCGCCGAGCATCTCGAAGGACAGGACGCGCGTCTTGCTGCCCGGCGTCCGCAATTTCAGACCTTTCAGGTCATCCGGCACCCGGACCGGCCGCTCATTGTTGGAGATGTGGCGAAAGCCGATCTCGCCGAAGCCGATGACCTTGA
The DNA here is from genome assembly GCA_030688605.1 of Hyphomicrobiales bacterium. Lineage (NCBI taxonomy): Bacteria > Pseudomonadati > Pseudomonadota > Alphaproteobacteria > Hyphomicrobiales > Hyphomicrobiales bacterium. The sequence continues at coordinate 16,872 of JAUYJB010000051.1, read as the reverse complement.
GGCCGGCCTTTTCCTGAAACGACTTGTCGAGCTGCTCGCCGATCTCTCCGTCCAGCACCGCGACAACCTCGTCGCGGTTGGAGAACAGGAAGGGAATGTCGAATACGGCGAATTTCGAGTCGAGCTGGACGGCGTCGGAACCGATCGGGATGACGTCGAGCTGCCCGGTGCGCACCTGCTGCATATGGACGATCTCGTCGCCCAGGGTCCCGCTGTCGAAGAACTCGATATCGACGCCGTCGCCGAGCTCCTGCTTCAGAAAGTCGCGGAACTGGGCCAGCATGTGCTGGGTGGATGCGCCGGGCGTGCTTTCCACCGAAAGCCTCAATTTCAAGGCCTGCGCAGAGGCCTCCGGCGCGGCGATGAGTGCGGCGGCGGTCACAAGCGCCACCAGCAAAGCGGTCTTCTTCAGATAAGTGATCACTGTCTCCTCCCATTTGCTCCCACTCGAGCGATGTCCTGATCCGGGGCTTCCGGAGCCGCTTCGGCGGCCGGGGCGCGCCGCGCGGCTTTTGGCACCGATGGCTTGTCGATGCGGCTATCCTTCAACAGATCCCGGTTGACCTTGAGGCCGAAACCGGGGGCATTTGGTACTTTCATTTTTCCCTGCGTCGGCTTCGGCGCGTCAACGAATAGATTCTCCTCCATGAATTGGGACTTGAAATGGCATTCCACGTGGGTCCCGTTGCGGAACGCCGCCACGTGGTGGAGGCTGAAATAGGTCGCGCCGCCAGCGTCGGACAGCGGCTTGTTGTAGATCTGCGCCAGAGCCGCCACTTTGCGAGTCTCGGTCATGCCGCCATTGAACATCGGGTTCGCCAGCAGGATATCGATGGCGTCGTTCTCGATGAACTCGCGGAAGCGCAGGGCGTAGCCCTCCATCTGTCCGGCGGCGAGCGGGATGGTGCTGTGCCGGCGCAGATGGGCGAGGTCCCTGACTTCGTTGCGGTGGACGGGGTCCTCGAGCCAGGCAATGTCGCAATCCTCGACCGCGCGGCAAAGCTTCATGGCCTCGGCCAACGAATAGGATTCGTTGGCGTCGAGCGCGAGATCGATGTCGGCGCCAATGGCGTCGCGGACATGGCGTACCCGGGCTGCGTCCTCGCGCCAGCCCAGTCCCGGCACCCCGACCAGCATCTTCAGCCGCGTGTGGCCTTGCGCGATCAGCCGGCGCGCCAGTTCGACAAGCTGGTCCTTGTCGTAGTTGCCGAAGCCGTAGGTCACGTAGACGGTGGCGTGGTCGCGGTAGCCGCCGAGAAGCTGCGCCACGGTGCGGTTGGCCTCGATGCCGATGATGTCCCACAGCGCCAGGTCGAAGCAGGATGCGGCGGCGAGATTGGCGCCGGTGACGAAGCCGCGCTCGCTGACAACGGCGCGCACCCGCTCGTGGATCCGCTCAAGATCCCGCGGGTCCATGTCCTTGACCGCCGGAAATATGTCGCGGGTGAGGATGCTGACGACGGCGCCGGCCACGAAACGCGTCGTCATGCCGAAGCCGACCACGCCCTCGTCGGTCTCGACCTCGCAGAAAACGTGGTCGCGATGATCGATGGGCGCGTCGAACAGGGGCAGATAGATGGGCAGCCGGTGCACGCTTGCCCGGATGTCCTTGATCTTCATCGTCTCCCCTGGTTTTTTTGCTTATAAAATGCAACTTTAGGCTATGAGCTAAGCCATTTCTTGTCAATCCTCAAGGAAACGGCGTTACTTCCATCTTTGGGCTTCGGCTGCAAAAATCGTTTTTTGCGCTGAAAATGCAGAAATTGGCGGAATCCCGGTGGCTATGGAGACCTTCACCGGGACAGGGGGGCGGCCCCCGGCAAGGAGCGGGCAAGACCCTACGAGGGCAATATGCGGGACGGCGAGACGGCGAGCGCGATCGGTGCGGCGGAAGCGGCGGCCGAAGCCTATGAAACCCATCTGGTAACGCGGATTTTCGGCCCCTGGGCGGCGCGCGCCGTCGACATCGCCGCGCCCGAGCCTGGCGAGACGGTGCTCGATGCGCCCTGCGGGACCGGCATCGGCGTCCGCCTCGCCGCGCCGCACGTCATGCCGGCGGGCCGGCTGGTGGGCGTCGACAACGACCCGGGCATGGTCGCGGTGGCGCGCCGGATCGCGGAGCAAGAGGGGATCGTTGCCGAATGGCATTGCGAAAGTGTGCTCGAACTTCCCTTCGCCGATCGGACCTTCGATCTCTGCCTGTGCCTGCAGGGTCCGCAATTCTTCTCCGACCCGGCCGCGGGCCTGAGCGATCTGCGCCGCGTCCTCAAGCCCTCGGGCCGGCTCATCGCGAGCATGTGGTGCTCGATCGAGCACAATAAGGGCCATTACGCGATCGCCCGGGCGCTGGAGCGGCAGAACATCGCGCCGGCATCGCGCCCCTTCTCCCTCGGCGAGAAGGAAAGGGTCAAGGCGTTGATGCTTCAGGCTGGGTTCCGCGGAATTACGGTGCACGCGGAAGAGCGGCAGGCGCGTTTTCCCTCCGTTTCCGCTTTCGTGGACGGCGTCGCGGCAGGTGCCCCTGCATCGCGCCACGCGCTCGCTCAGCTTCTCGAGGCGCGCAAGCGCGACTTCCTCGCCGATGTCGAAGCGATCCTCGGCCCTTACCTGACCGGCGAAGGCGTCACGCTGCCGACCCGCGCCCACATCGTCGTCGCAAGGCCGTAGCCGGTCGCAATGGGCCCCAAGTCAGCGCGGCGCCGGGCGTCCCCCTGCCCGCTCGATCTTGCGCAGCCTGCGCCACAGGGTGGTGACGCTGATCCCCAGCTGCTTGGCCGCGCGGGTGCGGTTGCCGTTGCAGCGCTCAAGCGTGCCGAGCAGAAGCTGCCGCTCGGTCGCCGAAAGCAGCGTGCTCAGCCTTGTGTCGGCCTCGCCGCTCGCGCCGGCGGGCGCCGCCTGCGCCCGGGCGGCCAGAAAGACCGGCAGGTGCGGGATAGCGATCGGCCCGTCGCCCGCGAGATTATAGGCCCGGTCGAGCACGTTCTGCAGCTCGCGTACATTGCCCGGCCAGTCATAGCCCTTGAGGTTTTCCACGACCGGCGCCGGGATCGGCGCCAGGGTCCGCCCGTCGCGGTCCGACAGCTTGGCGCGGATCGCCTCGACCAGCACCGGGATATCCTCCTTGTGCGCACGCAGGGGCGGCAGGTGAATGTCGACCACGTTGAGCCGGTAGAACAGGTCGGGCCGCCAGGTGCCGTCGGCGACGCATTGGGCAAGGTCCCGGTTGCTGGTGCAGATAACCCGGACGTCGACCGCAACGGGCCTGGCGCCACCGATAGGGGTGACCTCGCGCTCCTGCAAGGTGCGCAACAGCTTGGCCTGGAACTCGAGCGGCATCTCGCTGACCTCGTCGAGCAGCAGCGTGCCGCCGTCGGCCTGCTCGAACAGGCCCTTCTGGCCGCCGCGCCGGGCGCCGGTAAACGCGCCTTCCAGATAGCCGAAGAAGGTGGTCTCCACGAGCGTTTCCGGCAGCGCCGCGCAGTTGATGGCAACGAACGGCTTGTCTGCGCGCGGCGAGGAATTGTGGATCGCCTGGGCGAACAGCTCCTTGCCGGTGCCGCTTTCGCCGTAGATGATCACCGGCGAACGGGTTGCCGCCGCTCGCCGTGCCGCGTCGAAGGGAGCCCTCAAGGCGCCGTCGATGCCGACCACGTCGTCCCATGAATATTTCGCCGCCCGCTCGCGCCTGACCTGGCTCAGGAGCTTGGCCCGCTGGCGGATCGACTCGGCGTTGTTGAAGCCGAAGCCGAAGGCCGCGCAGATCGGGATGCGCACCGCGGTGGCGCCGATCTCGGTCGTCGACGGGCTGATGTCCGGCTTGCCCGAGCGCATCACCTTGAGGCAGCTTTCCGAGACTTCGCCGGTGCCGGGGCTTGCCTCCTTCATGCGCGGATTGGCGGCAAGCAGGCGGCGGCCGCCATGGTCGAACAGCACCGCCTCGCCGCCGGCCACCGTGGCGATCAGCGGCAACGTCTCCTTCAGGGTCTCGAACAGCCGGCTCTGGCGGTCGGCGCGGCGCTCATTGGAGGCGGCGAGCACACAGCCGCCTATGGGTATGGCGAAGAAGCGGTGATTGAACTCGCCGGAGACGGCGCCGATGGGCTTGCCCTTTGCCGCCGCGTCGCGGCAGGTCGCGTTGACCTGGCCAATGAGATCCGGGCGCGGGTCGCCGTCGAAATCGACCGCGTGAAGACAGCACCCCTCGCCGTCGGTCACCATCGCCACGCCGCCCGCCACATCCGAGATCAAAGGCAGCGCGCGGCGCAGAACCTCCACCCCCTCCTTGCCGTCAGCCATGGCCGGAACCTTTTTCACGTTTGAAAAGGCCAGTCTAGGCGCGGCAGGGACCGGATTCAATCCTATGTGGAAAACCGCCTAAAATCGCGGTGTGGCGGGGACATGTTGCGGGCGCCGATTTCAGATCTGAAATGGCCGCGGGGTTCGAAAGGGCCCGTTCGCCGGTCGCCGCCTAATCGAAGGCGCCCTTTTCGGCGTAGGCGGCATACTCGGCGTCGGACAGGCCGAGAAACCGTTTGAACACGGTTTCGTTGTCGCCGCCGAGAATGGGCGCGGCGCGGGTCACGTCGCCGGGGGTCGCGGTGAGCGCGAAGCCCGGCATTTCATAGCTCTGCTGGCCGATTTCCGCATGCTCGCGCCGGCGCCAGAGCCTGCGCTCGACAAGCTGCGGGTCGGTGAAGAGGTCGGCCATGCTGTTCACCGGATAGGCGGCGATGCCCGCCCCCTGCAGCGTCTCGGCGGCGGCTTCCGCGTCGCGCTCGCGCAACAGGGGCGCAAGAGCGGCATCGAGCGCCTTGACATTTTTGAGCCTTTCTTCGGCGCCGGCGAAGCGCGCATCCGCGGCAAGCGCCGGTTTGCCGAGCGTTTCGGCAAGGGCCGAGAACTCGGCGTCCGACCAGCACGACAGAGCGAGCCAGCGGTCCTCGCGGCAGCGGTAGGCGCCGTGCGGGGCGGCCTTGTCGTCGCGGTTTCCCCGGCGCTCGGCGATGACGCCGTCGCGGTGATAGGCCAACAGTGCGCCGGCCATGAAATGAAGGCCGGTCTCATATTGCGAAAGATCGATCAGCGTCCCCTTGCCGGTGGCCCGGCGGCGCGCCAGCGCGGCGAGCACGGCGGACGATCCCATCATCGAGGCGACGAAGTCGATATAGGGGCCGTAGAGAAGCATCGGCGAGCCGTCCGGCTCGCCGATGGCGCCGCAGAATCCGGCCAGCGACGACAATTGGGTGCCGAATCCCGGCGTCTGGGCGCGCGGGCCGGTCTGGCCCATATTGCAGGTCGAAAGCATGACGAGGCCGGGGTTCGTCCTGCACGCCACCGCATAGCCGAGGCCGATGCGGTCCATGACCCCGGGTCGCATATTCTCGATCACCACGTCGGCCCAGTCCATCAGCCGCCGCGCGATCTCGAGGCCCGCCGGGTTCTTGACGTCGACGGTGACGCCATATTTGGAATCGTTGAATATCGAGAAGCAGCCGCTGCGGTTGACCCCGACGACGCCGTCCTTGTAGGGCGGATATTGCAGTCGAAAGCCGTCCGGGCGCTGGAACGATTCCACGTGCGCGACGACGGCGCCGAAATTGCCGAGCAGCTTGCCGATGTGCGGGCCCGCGGCATAGGCGCCGAACTCGACGACCTTGACGCCCGCCAGCGCCTGTGGCGTGTCGCTCATGCCGCGCCCGCCGCGCTCTTGTCGAGCAGGACCTCGATCTCGGCATCCGAAAATTCAAGGTCCTTGAGGATTTCGTGGGGCTCTCCGCTGCCGTCGAGCGCCGGATTGCGCAAGCCGGGGCGCGCGCCGTCGGCGATGTAGAACGCGCCGCAGTGGCGCTCGCTGCCGCCGCCGGGCAAGGCCAGATCCTGCCAGAAGCCGCGCGCGTCGAGCTGCGGGTCGGCGGCGATGTCGGCGACGTTCGAGACCGGATAGCCGAGCATCTCGCGCTCGCAGGCGCCCTGCAGGAACTCGAACTTGGACAGGCTTGCGAAGAATGCCGTGAGCGCCGCCTCGATCCGATCGACCTCTTCCTGCGTAACTCTCGTCGGGTCGAAGGTCCTCCAGTCGAGGTCTGCGAGCGGACCGAGGTCGAACCCCTTCGCGCGCATCCACGCGGTGAGGCCCTCATTGGTTCGACAGCCCGCCACCCCGCCATAGAGGACGAAGTTGATATAGCCGTCCTTGCAGCGCCAGAAGGCGCGGAACACGGCGCCGTGCACCGAGCGGCCGGTAAGGCGCGAGCCTGCCCGGCTCGGCGCCACGCCCAGCATGTCGGCGAAGGCCGGCGCGTGGGCGAGCGCGATGATGATCGAAGCCTGGGCGGAGACGTCGACATGCTGGCCGCCGCCGCCCGCCTGGCGGTGCAACAGCGCCATGAGGGCGCCGCTCGCGGCATGCGCGCCGGCCCATGAATGAGCCTGCGGCACGGAGATGCGCAAAGGCTCCCCGTCGGGCTCGCCGGCGAGCCCCATGGCGCCGCCGGCGGCCATGATTTCCAGGTCCGTGCCGCGCCAGCCGGCGCGCGGGCCGGTATGCCCGTAAGGGGTGATGGAAACATGAATGAGGTCGGGATTGAGCGCCCTGATCCGCTCCGGGGCAAGCCAGTCGCTCGCCGGATCGCCGGGCTCGGCGGTCTCGATGAGAATGTCAACCCGGGTGATCATCGCCAATATCGCCCGGCGGCCGGCCTTGCTCGCCGGGTCGATCTGCAACAGCCGCTTGGAGACGTTGAAGGGGCGCCAGTCCGCGTCATCAAGATCGGCGCCCGGCGGTTCGATCTTGATGACGTCGGCGCCAAGGTCGGTGAGGATGTGCCCGGCCGGCCAACCCAAGCGGCTGCTGAGATCGAGAACCCTGATACCAGCAAGCATGGGGTCCCTCTCCGGCCGGGCCTGCATTTTGCGCCGTCCTAGCGGCCGGTCCGCGCCAGCGACAACATCCAGCCATGCATGCGGCTCTTGGCGTTGGCGATGTCCTCGGGCGAGAAGAAGTCGGCCGGGTCCACCTTGTCGACCGGATAGACGGGCCGGTGGAAGTCCGACTCGTAGCCGAACGGCACCGTGGCGTCGATGCCCATGCCGCCCTCGAACTCGGTGTTGGACGCGGTCCATTGCTTGTCGCCGGCGGTCAGCCGTTCGGACGGCATGAAGGTCTGGCCGATGCCGCCCGGTAGCGGATTGAGGATGTCGGCGCGCGGGTTCACGCGGGTCGTCAGGCACCACATGATGTCGTCCATGGAATACATGTCGACATCCTCGCTGACGGCGATGGCCAGCCGCATGCCCTGCGAGCAGGACAGGATCGCGGACAGGAAGTTGCGCTGCCATCCCTCCTCGATCTTGTTGCGCTTCTTCACCTGGATGATGCAGCCGCCCCAGTCGGTCATGCAGTAGGGGATGTGCGCATCGACGACGATGCCCGGCTGCAGCCGCTCGCACAGCTCGAAGATCGCCGCCTCGCGCACCGTGGTATCGATATTGTTGTCGTCGGCCGTGTGCACGCCGAGCGGGAAGATGATCGGCTTGGATTTCGGCTTGCGCATGGTGATCGCGGTGACGTGGAAGGTCGGCGCCTTGTAAGCCTTGCCCATATAGCCGGCCCATTCGGGATGGAAATGGAAACGGCCCTGTACGCCGGCCTTCTCGGACTCGGCCGTCTCGTAGCGCTTGTCGCGCGGGTGGATATAGCCTTCCAGCACATATTCCGACTCGGCGATCGCCCAGGCGTCGACCGTGCGCGCCTTGACCAGCTTCACCGGCTCGCCCTGGATGGCGCCGGCGACCGCCAGCTCGTTGGCCCCCTTGGGCAGGATCACATAGTCGAACGCGGCGCCGGCGAGCAGCGTGCATGCCGGCGGCACGCCGAAGCACATGGTAATCGGGATCGGCTCCTCGTCGCGATAGTGCTTGGTGATAACCTGCCACATATGCGAGCCGGGGGAGATCTGGAAGGTGCCGACATTGCCCCAGCGGAAGTTCATTCGGTTGTAGCCGACATCGGCGCCGCCGTCGAAATAGTCGCCGACCACGCAGCGGATGCCGGAGCCGATGGTCAATTCGCTCTCGAGCGCCGTGTGGCGGATCGCCACGATCCACTTGTTGACGTCGACATCGTCGGTGATCACATGCTCCTGGCACGGTGCCTTGTTCTGGCTGACTTCGACGGTCGGCAGCGGCTTCTTGAAGGCGGCTGCGATCTTGCGGGTCCGGTCGGCCGGGCTCTCGAAGCCGAACATGCGGTTGACCACGTTCATGTCGGAGAACAGGTTGGTGATCGCGCGCGCGTGCGGATAGCCCTTCACATTCTCGAACAGCATCGGCGGGCCGCCGTCGAAATGCTTCTGCAGTCCGGTGATCTCCAAATCGGGATTGACCTCCTTGGAGGTCTCGATGAGATCGCCGTTGGCGCGCAGCCACTCGACGGTGGAGCGCAGGCTGGTAATCTCACCGGACTTAGCCACTTTCTTCGGTGCGTTGATGTTCATGGGGTGGTCTCTCTGGCTTGCTGTGACGATCTCGGTTTCAGATGGCTTTGGCTCTTCGTTCGTCCGCCGACCGGATCATTTGATCGGCCGGACGCGCTGGCTGCGGCTGCGGACCTTGCCGTCCCAGCGCTTCATCAGGTCCCGCGGCATGTCGAATTGGTCGAGGATGCGCATGACGATGTGGTCGACCATGTCCGCGAGCGATTTCGGCTGATTGTAGAAGGCCGGCATGGGCGGCAGGATGGTGACGCCCATGCGCGACAGCTTGAGCAGGTTTTCCAGGTGGATATCGTTGAGCGGCGTCTCGCGGGCTACGAGCACCAGCTTGCGCCGCTCCTTCAGGATCACGTCCGCGGCGCGGTGCACCAGGTGATCGCCATTGCCGTGGGCGATGGCTGCGACCGTGCGCATCGAGCAGGGCACGACGACCATGCCGTCGGTGCGGAACGAGCCCGAGGAGACCTTGGCGCCCATGTCGGCAATGCCGTAGGTCTCGGTGGCGAGCGCCCTGAGGTCGGCAACGGTCATGGAGGTCTCGTGCTCGACGGTCCGCTGCGCCCATTTGGAGATGATGAGATGGGTCTCGCAATCGGTATCGGCCAGAACCTGCAACAGGCGGACGCCGAAAATGGCGCCGGTCGAACCGGTCATACCAACCACGAGTTTCTTCATTGGTCCTCCCAACGATTTCTTATGGCGACGATGACCGCGCGTGCGGCTCGGGCTCTTTATGATCTTCACTTTCCATACCGACACCCGGGGGCATTTGCAACCAATGGTCGGCGGCGGAAACGAGCCGTTTTTCGTGGAAGTCAGCGCCGCATCACCGGAACGCAACATGCATGCCAGGCGCCAAAGGGGCGGGAAACCGGCGCATCTCGCCGCCGCTGACCCGGAACGCATTTCAACATTGCATTGAAAAGCGCCCCGAACTGAAAAACGATTTCAGGATTGAAATGGAGATCTTGGGGCGGCGGCCGGCGGGCGGCAAATGACCGCAACGCCGATGCGGGAGTTCGCGGCCGGCCGCGGCCGCAACAAGCTCACTCGGCGGGCACCGCCTCGATGACCAGGCGTTCCAGCGCCGGCAGACGGCCGCGCGCACGGGCGCGGATCGCCTCGCCGATCTCGGCGATCTCGTGCGCCGTCACCGCGGCGTCGAGCCTCAGCGTCAGCTCGCCGTGCAGCCGGTGGCCGATCCAGCGCGCCCGGGCGCCGACGACCGAGCGGACGCGCGGCTGGGTTTCGGCCGAGTGACGAAGCAAGTCGAGCACCGCCGCGTCGATGCCATCCAGCATGCGGGTGAGGACCGCTCTCGCCGACTGCCAGACGATGACGAAGATGACCGCGGTGATGACGAGGCCGACGACGGGGTCGGCGAGGGGATAGCCGAACCAGACGCCCGCCGCGCCGAGGACCACGGCGAGGCTGGTCAGGCCGTCGGTGCGCGCGTGATAGCCGTCGGCGATCAGCGCCGTACTGTCGATCTGGCGGCCGACGCGGATGCGGAAGACCGCAACCGCCTCATTGCCGAGAAAGCCGATGACGCCGGCCACGGCGACCCAGCCGAGGTTGAGAATGACCTGCGGGTGGACGAGCCGGTCGATCGCCTCGTAGCCGGCAACGAGGGCGCTGGCGAGAATGATCAGGACGATGGCGACGCCGGCCAGGTCCTCGACCCGGCCAAGCCCGTAGGGAAACCGCGCGCTCGGCTTGCGCCGCGCCAGCACGAAGGCGATCCAGAGCGGGATCGCCGTGCCGGCATCGCCGACATTGTGGATGGTGTCGGCCAGGAGCGCGATGCTCCCCGAGACGACGACGACGATGGCCTGCAGGGCCGCGGTCGCGACCAGCAGCACGAACGACCATTTGACGGCCCATATGCCGCGCTCGGTGGCGGCGATCGACGGGTCGACGACGCCGTGGGCGTGACTATGATCGCCGTGGGCGCTACCATGGTGATGGGCGCGGTCGTGTCCGCCGCCCGAAAGGCCGAGCCAGTCTCCCATTCTGCCGAGCACGAACCGCATTACAGATATTTCGCCAGCGCCTTCAGCTCTCTCAACGTGCCCTTGTCGTTGGCGCGCGGATCGTCGAGGCAATTCTCGATATGGTCGTGAATGAGTTCCCGCTTGGCGCTCGACACGGCGCTCTCGACGGCATGGAGCTGCTGCGCGAGATCGTTGCAGCTGCGCCCCTGAGCGAACATTTCGATTACCGAGCGCAGATGCCCCTCGGCCCGCTTGAGGCGGTTGATGATGTTCGGGTGGCTCGCGTGCAACATTCTTCCTATCCTATCCCCCTGGATAGGATAGTCCCGACAGCGCGGCGTTGGCAAGCCCCTCCGGCGGCTGGAGTGGTTCGCGGTCAAATGGTTCCGCATGAGCGGGAACCGCTTTGGGTTGACAGGGCGGTATGGGCTCAATAAGGTCCGCGCCGGCTCGGGTCGTGGCCGCATTGCGCGGCATGGCCGGCGAGGATAGAGCGATGAAAATAAGAAATTCCCTACGTTCCCTGCGCGCCCGGCATCGCGGCAATCGCGTCGTGCGCCGCCGCGGCCGGGTCTATGTGATCAACAAAACCAATCGCCGCTTCAAGGCGCGCCAGGGCTGATCTCCGGGCGGCCGCATGCCGGCTGTCCCGCGTCATCGCTTATCCCGGATAATTTATTTGACCGCTCCGGCGGGCTTTTTCACAATGACCGGCATGAGACGAATCTGTGCACTTTGCTTTGCGCTGTTGCTGACGGCCCCATCCGCGGCGCGTGCCGCGGAGCCGGAGGAGCAACCCGACTCGGCCAAGCAGACCGCACCCGCCGACGACAGGGAGATCGCCCTCGACGCGCTGCTCAAGCAGCTCAAGGCAGCCACCGACGAGAAGGCCGCCTCGGTGATCGAGGAGGCCGTCTGGCAGCTATGGCTGCACTCGGGCAGCGACACGGTCGATCTGTTGATGAGCCGGGTGATTGCGGCGATGAAGGCGGACGACTATTCGCTCGCGCTCGAGCTTTTGAACCACGTCGTCACGATCAGGCCTGGCTATGCGGAGGGTTGGAACAAGCGGGCGACGGTGTTCTTTTACTTGCACGATTATGCAAGCTCCCTGCACGACGTGGAGCGGACCTTGAGCCTGGAGCCGCGCCACTTTGGTGCGTTGGCAGGGCTCGGACTGATCCTGGAGGAACTCGGCCACCACGAACGCGCGCTGAAGGCGTTCCGCCGGGCGCTTGCCGTTCACCCCTATCTGTCGGTGGTGCGCAAGGCCGAGAAAAAGCTCTCCGAGGAGCTCGAAGGCCGCGGAATCTGAGCCGAACCGACCGGCTTTGACCGGCCGCAACACCATCCGTGCCGACGGCTCCAACGCCTCACCCGGCTTAGCCTAGCGCATTTGCCCATCGAGGCGGAGCGGCAGAGAACCGGATCGCACGTTACGAAGAATGGCTCGCCGCGCCGTCCGCGCCGACGAAGGCGAGGCGGATCATATTTGTCGTCCCGGGCGTTCCGAACGGCACGCCGGCGGAGATGATGATGCGCTCGCCCGGCTTGGCGAAGCCGTCGCGAAAGGCCAGCCGGCAGGCGCGGTCGACCATGTCGTCCTGGTCCTTGGCATCCTCCGTCAACACGCAATGCAGCCCCCAAACGACGGCGAGCCTGCGGCCGGTCTCGGGCCGCGGGGTCAGCGCGATGAGCGGCGGCTGCGGGCGCTCGCGCGCGGCGCGCAACCCCGTGGCGCCGGAAGAGGTGTAGCAGACGATGGCAGCCAGATTCAGCGTCTCGGCAACCTGGCGCAGCGCGGCGGAGATGGCGTCGGCGCCGGTCGCCTGCGGCTCGGGGCGCTGGGCGTTTATGAACAGCCGGTAGTTGGGGTCGCGCTCGACCTCCTCGGCGATGCGGCTCATGGTGGCGATCGCGTCTGCGGGAAACTCGCCGACGGCGGATTCCGCCGACAGCATCACCGCGTCGGCGCCCTCGAACACGGCGGTGGCGACGTCGGAGACCTCGGCGCGGGTCGGCACCGGCGCGTGGATCATCGATTCCAGCATTTGCGTCGCCACGACCACCGGCTTGCCGGCGCGGCGGCACGCCCCGATCATCCGCTTCTGCAGGCCCGGAACCTTTTCCAGCGGCATCTCGACGCCGAGGTCGCCGCGCGCCACCATCAGACCGTCCGATGCCTCGATGATTTCATCGAGATGGTCGATGGCGGCCGGCTTTTCGATCTTGGCCATGATCGAGGCGCGCCCGCGGGCGATCTTGCGGCCCTCGGCCACGTCCTCCGGCCGCTGAATGAAGGACAGCGCGATCCAGTCGACGCTCTGGTCCAGCGCATACTCGAGATCGCTGTGGTCCTTGCGCGTCATCGCGGTGAGCGGCAGCACCGTGTCCGGCAGATTGACCCCCTTACGCGCCGACAGGGGGCCGCCGACCTCGATGTCGGCCTCTATCTTCGTCTTGGTGGCGCGCTTGACCCGCAGGCGGATCTTACCGTCGTCGACGAGAAGCGCGTGTCCGGGCTCGACGCTGCGGAAGATCTCCGGATGCGGCAAATGGACGCGGCGCGCATCGCCGGGCGCCTTGTCCGAATCGAGCGTGAAGCTCGCTCCCTGTTCGAGGGTCACCTCGCTGCCGGCGAAGGTGCCGATCCTCAGCTTCGGCCCCTGCAGATCGACGAGGATGCCGATCGGCCGCTCGAAGCTGGTCTCCACGGCGCGAATTGCGGCCACCAGCTCGCGCAAGGCGTCATGGCCGGTATGGCTCATATTGATGCGGAAAACGTCGGTGCCGGCCTTGAACAGGCGCCCGATCATGTCGGGTGACGATGATGCCGGACCGATCGTGGCGACGATCTTGGTCCGGCGGTCGCGCTTCATCGACCGCCGGTTCCTCGATCGCTGGGTTCTGTCAGTTGAACGGTCCAGGTCTCGGCGTCGCCGGTGTCGATCTCGAAGAAGCCGGTCGGCTGCAAGCCGCGCTTTTCGCAATCGGCAACGCCGCGGATGGTGAATTCACGGTCCTGGGTGCACATGAAGGCCTCGCCGCGCCATTCGCCGCCGAGGTCGTAATCGACGGCATAAATATAATAATAGCGCGATACCAGGTTCCCGCCTAGCAGCACCTCGCAGGCGCGCGGGGGAAGGTTCCACCAGCCTTCCGTCTTCCAGCCGGTCCTGTCCTTATAGCCGATGGCGACGCCGATATTGCTGGCGGACTTGTTGCACAGCCTGAAGTCCGCCGCGGCTTCGTCCGGAACGGCGATAAGAAGACCCACGCCGCATATTGCGGCTCCGATATGATTGAAGAATGCCCCCCTCGGTCCCATACGCACGCCACTTTGATGGAGAACTGCTCGTTCCAAAGGCTATATCCACTCTCGCAGATCAATATGGCTGAAACGAGGCTACGGTCCGCTTTCTTAACCGTCCGGTTACCATACTGCCCCGGCGTTTGTTAACATTTCGGAAGCCCGCCTCCAATGCGACCAATCTTCCCACCCGAAGCGAAGAATCGGCCCGTCCCTTATCCGCAAGATGTGCCTGGCGGTCAAGGGGCGAGCCTGCGCGGCGTCTCCTTTGCCGCGCGGACCGGGGAGCGATGGCCTGAGGGGCGGTACTTGCCCCCCTCATCTCCCGCTGACCAAAATCGCGCGGAAATCGTTGACGTTGGTAAAGGTCGGGCCGGGAACGACGAGGTCGCTTAGGCCGGCGAAGAACGAGCCGGAATCGTTTTCGGCGAGATGGGCCGCGGGGTCGAGACCGAGGGCGGTTGCGCGGGACAAGGTGTCGGGCGTAATCACGGCGCCGGCAGGATCGGTGGCGGCCCCCGAGCCGCCGTCGGTACCGTCGGTGTCGCAGGCGATGCCCGAGATGCCATCGGCACCATGAAGCGCGATGGCGAGCGCCAGGGCAAATTCCTGGTTCGGCCCGCCCCGGCCCTCGCCCTTGAGTGTCACCGTGACCTCGCCGCCGGAGATGAGCAATGTCGGCCGGCCGGTCCGGCGCGCGGCAAGCGCGCGGGCGGCATGGTCGCGGGCAAGGTCGCGCGCCTCGCCCTCCAGCGCCGCGCCGAGCTCGACCACCTCATAACCCCTTTCGCGGGCGATCCTGCCGGCCGCCGCCAGCGCCATGGCGGGCGTCGCCACGAGGCTATAGCGGGCCGCCGCAAAGCACGGCTCGCCGGGTTTGGCGCTTTCGTTTTTCGGGTCGGCAAGCACCGCCTCGGCTTCCGCCGGAAGCTCGACATGATGGCGGCGGCAGATGGCGAGCGCGTCCTTAAGGCTTGTCGGGTCGGGCACCGTCGGGCCGGAGGCGATCACCGACGGGTCGTCGCCGGCAACGTCGGAGATGGCGAGCGTCAGGAGCGGCGCCGGGTAAACGGCGCGGGCGAGCCTTCCGCCCTTGATGCTCGACAAGTGCTTGCGCACGCAATTGAGCTCGGAGATGGTGGCTCCCGAGCGCAGCAGTTGGCGCGTCACCGCCTGTTTGCCGGAAAGGTCGAGCGGCTCAAGCGGGGCCGTCCACAGCGCCGAGCCGCCGCCCGACAGAAGCACCAGCACCAGATCGCCGGGCCGGGCTGCGCGGGCAAGCGCCAGGCACATCTCGCTCGCCTCAAGGCTCGCGGCGTCGGGCACCGGGTGGCCGGCCTCGATCAGCGGCAGCGGCGCGGTGTCAAGGCCGTAGCCGGGCCGCGTCACCACCAAGCCGTTCAGCTTGGCCGCGTTAAGACCGTACGCGTCGCGGTAGTGGCGCAGGGCCGCCGTGGCCATCGATGCGGCCGCCTTGCCGGCCGCAAGCACGATCAGCCGGCCTTGCGGCGGCGGCGGCAGGTGGGCGGCCAGGCACACCTCCGGCCGCACCGCGGCGACCGCCGCCCCGAACAGCTCCAGCAGCAGGGCCTTCGCCTCGGCTCCCATTCACGCCCCTTCCCTCTTCGCGCGACAAGCGCCATATGCCCCTTGACCGGCGCGCGCAAAGGCGCAATGCACGGGGCCGGTCTCAAAGTCGGTTGCTTGGCTCACGGTATCTCACGGAATGGCGGACAGGAACGCGCAATCACGCGACACGGCGCTTGCCGCCCGCTTCGAGCCGGTGGAGGAGATCGCGGGCGATCTTTCGACCGGGCTCATCCTGATCTGCGACCATGCGGAAAACGCGCTGCCCGAACAATATGGCCGGCTCGGGTTGCCGGATGAGGCGTTCGGGCGCCACATCGCCTATGACATCGGCGCCGGGGCGCTCGCCCGGACGCTGGCCCGACGCCTCGGCGTGCCGGCCGTGCTCGCCTCTTTTTCGCGGCTTCTGATCGATCCCAATCGCGGCGAGGACGACCCGACGCTGATCGTGCGCCTGTCCGACGGGGTGGTGGTGCCGGGCAATGCCCTTATCGATGACAGCGAGCGGGCGAACCGGATCTCGCGCTACTACCGGCCCTATCACGACGCCATCGGGCGCGCGATCGACCGCGCCCTTTCCCGCGACATCGTGCCGGCGATCGTCTCGATTCACAGCTTCACCGCCAATTGGCGCGGCTTCCCGAGGCCCTGGCATGTGGGAATCCTCTGGGACCGCGACCCGCGCCTTGCCGCGCCGCTGATCGAGGCACTACGGGCCGACGGCGATATCGTCGTCGGCGACAATGAGCCCTATACCGGCCGGCTCAGGGGCGATACGCTCTACCGCCATGGGACCGGGCGCGGCCTCGCCCACGCGCTGATCGAGTTGCGCCAGGACCTGATCGCCGCGCCCGAAGGCGTCACGGACTGGGCCGGGCGCTTGGCGCCGATTCTGTCGCGGTTGGCGCTCTCGCCGGATTTGCGCGAGATCCGCGATTTCGGCTCTCAAACTCAGTGATGGCCGGCCGACGAACGGACACGACGAACGAGACGAGGAGCGTGATGAGTCAATTCGACGACAAGACCCGAACCGAGCTGGAGGCGGCCGTGTTCCGCCGCCTGGTCAAGCACCTGCGCGAGCGGACCGATGTGCAGAATATCGACCTGATGACACTCTCCGGCTTTTGCCGCAACTGCCTATCGAACTGGTACCAGGAGGCCGCCGCCGACAACGGCCTCGATCTTTCCAAAGCCGAGGCGCGCGAGATCGTCTACGGCATGCCCTATGAGACCTGGAAGGAAAAGTACCAGAGCGAGGCGACGGACGAGCAGAAGGCCGCCATCGCCGCCGAGCACAAGGGTCACTAGAGCGGTTCATGGTTATAGGGGATCGATTCGATGGGCCAAGTCGGTTCATCCGGGCAGGCGTGGGCCGCGACGCGCGATACGGGATATCGGGCGAGCGCCGCAACGAACCCGGTGGGCCGATTTGGCCCACCGAAGGCTAAGGTTCTTTTGCGCCGTGGCGGTGTTGCGGCTGTTGGCCGAT
>JAUYJB010000050.1 GCA_030688605.1 Hyphomicrobiales bacterium | reverse complement strand
TGGGCCAAATCGGCCCACCGGGTTCGTTGCGGCGCTCGCCCGATATCCCGTATCGCGCGTCGCGCCGCGCCTGCCCGGATGAACCGATTTGGCCCATCGAATCGATTCCCTATAACCATGAACCGCTCTAGAATGTTCGTGGGATCGATCTCCTGGAGGCAACCCCGCCTTGTCGAGCCGTCCCGGACAAATAACCGCGCGCACCATGGCGCTGACGGCGGTCGCGATGCTGGCATTCGCGGCCAACTCATTGCTGTGCCGGCTCGCCCTGGGACAGGGACTCATCGATGCGGCGAGCTTTACCACCGTCAGGGTGGTTTCCGGCGCGGCGACGCTCGGTCTGATCGTGCTGCTGCGGGGGCAAATGCGCGTGCGCGGCGGCGGCGATTGGCGAACCACGGCCATGCTGTTCACCTATATGGCGTTCTTTTCCTTCGCCTATCTGTCGCTCGCCGCGGGCACGGGCGCGCTGATCCTGTTCGGCGCGGTTCAGCTTACGATGTTCATTTTCGCGCTTAGGCAGGGCGAGCACTTCCCGCTCGTCTCATGGGGCGGACTGACGCTCGCCATTCTCGGGCTCGTCTATCTGGTCTCGCCGGGCGTGACCGCGCCCGACGCTCTCGGCGCCCTGCTCATGGCGGTCGCCGGAATTGCCTGGGGGTTCTATTCGCTTCTGGGCAGGGGTGTGGATGATCCCCTTAAAGCCACCGCCACAAGCTTCATCTATTCGGTGCCCTTGGTGCTGATCGTGAGCCTGTTCTTTTGGCGTGATTTCATGAGCTCTTCGAGCGGCCTCGCCCTGGCGGCGGCGTCGGGGGCGCTTGCCTCGGGCTGCGGCTATGTCATTTGGTACGCTGCCCTACCCGGCCTGACGGCCACCCGCGCGGCGACCGTTCAGCTCTCCGTACCGGTGATCGCGGCGTTCGGCGGCGTCGTCATGCTCTCCGAGGAGATCACGCTGCGTCTGCTGCTGGCATCGGCCGCGACGCTGGGCGGCGTCGCGATCGTGCTGGCGCAGCGCGCCGTTAAGGAGTCGCCCTTACAAGACGAAAGCGGCTGACCGCCGCTTTGCCAATGACGGGATATCCCCCGCGAGCTGGAGCCATTACCAAGGTCGGTAGGACCGCGTTCTAGGCCGATCTTGCGGCGCGCTTGCCGGCGTAAGCGGCTAGCCGCTCCAAGGCCGCATCCAGCACCTCGTCCTGCTTGGAAAAGCAGAAGCGGATGAAATGCTTCGGCGCGTCCGCGCCGTAAAAGGCGCTGACCGGAATCGCCGTGACGCCGGCCTTCACGGTGAGCGTTCGGCAGGCCTCGACATCCTCCTGCTCGAGGCCGAGCGGGCGCACGTCGGCGGTGATGAAATAGGTGCCCTGGCAGTCGATGACGCCGAAGCCGATCTCGTTCAGGCCGGCGGCAAGCCGGTCGCGCTTGCGCTGCAATTCGCCGGCGAGCTCCCGGTAGTAGGCATCCTCCTTGCCGAGGCCATAGGCGACGGCCTTCTGCAGGTTCGGCGCGGTGGTGAAGGTCATGAACTGGTGCGTCTTGGCGACCGGCTGCAACAGCTCAGGCGCGGCCGTGACATAGCCGACCTTCCAGCCGGTGAGCGAGAAGGTCTTGCCGGCCGAGCCGAGCTTGAGGCAGCGCTGGCGCATGCCCGGCAGCGTGATTAGCGGCACGTGCGGCCGGCCGTCGAAGACGATGTGCTCATAGACCTCGTCGCAGACCGCATAGGCGTCGTGGCGCAGGATGAGCTCGGCGATCAGCTCGAGCTCCGGGCGGGTGAAGACCTTGGCCGCCGGATTGTGCGGGTTGTTGAGAAGGATCAGCTTGGTCCGGTCGGAAAAGGCCGCCTTGAGGGCGTCCGGGTCGAGCGCCCAGTCCGGCGGGGTTACGCGGACCGGCTTCGGCACGCCGCCGGCGCGGCGCACGATCGGCAGATAGCTGTCATAGAGCGGTTCGATCAACACCACCTCGTCGCCCGGCTCGATGAGCCCGAACAGGCAGTCGGCGAGCGCCTCCGTCGCGCCCGAGGTGACCAGCACCTCGCTCCGCCAATCGACGTCGAGCCCGTAGAAGCGCTTTTCGTGGGCGGCGACCGCCTGGCGCAGCTCGGCAAGCCCCAGCATCGGCGGATACTGGTTGGAACCGTCGATGACCGTCTCGGCGGCGATGCGGCGCACGTCCTCAGGCCCGTCCTCGTCGGGAAAGCCCTGGCCGAGATTGATCGCCTCATGCGCGATGGCGAGCCGCGACATGACCTCGAAAACCGTCGTGCCGAGGTCCTGGAAAAGACGGTTGGCGGGTTTCATCTCGCGCCCTCCCCTGGCATCGGTCGGACGATAGGGGGGTGCTGCTGCCGGCGCAAGCGCGGCAGAGGGCCGGTGTGCGCCGGCGAAGGCCCGAAGCGCGCACGATTGCGGCCGTCATAGGTCTGTCATGGTGCGCGGACGGATCGGCGGAACCGATCTCGTTCAGGGGGCTTTGCCGCCCCCAACTCATCCGCCATGCGAAGCGGCGCGTCCTCCAGTCTCGCGGGCGAACCGGACGAGGGCCGCGTAGCGGTAAAAGCCGTGCACGAACTTGCCGTAGGGAAAGCTTAAAAACAGCGCGAAGACGAAGCCGAGATGGAGGGCGAGAAGCACGCCCATCGCCGGCGTCTCGCGCAGGGCCAAGAGCGCCAGCCCGGTGACGCCGTTGAGGAGCAGCATCCACAGGAAGGCTGCGGCCATGCCGCTGCGCGTCGAGGGCGCGATTTCCGGCGGCCGGCGGCGCTTTTCCCGCATCATGCCGACGGGACCGATGACGAGGCCGACCCCGCCGAGCGTGCCGAGGATCACCACCGGGCTCGTCCACGGGTATGGCGCCTCCAGGCCCAGGGCATAGTGATAAAGCGTCGCGGCCAATGTCGAGGCAAGACACAGGAGGAAGCCGTAAAAGGCCAGATGGTGATAGAGCTTGCGTCCGTCGCGGCCCCGTTCGTCTTCAACGGGGCAGCCCGCCCCGCCGCCGTCAAGATAGGCGAGCGTGCCCGTGTGCCCGGCGGCGACAAGAAGGTCGCGCCCGGCAATCGGGCCGCCGCCGGTCGCGCGCCAGAAGCTGCGAAGGCCGGCCACGATGGCAATGACCGCGTAGACGAACACGGCCCCGAACAGCCCGATCATCGCATCGTGCGGCATCAGGCGGTAGAACGCGCCTGCCCCCGCATGCGCCGCGAACACCGCGCCGGCGTCATTGAGAGCGACGAAGCCGACAATGAAAAGCGCCACCGAGACGGCCGCGACGAGGCAGATCACCACCAGGTTTTTCGCAAATGCCGGCGCCAGGAAGCCGGGCCATACGTGCCGCGCATAGGACTTCGCCCGCAAACTCGAAAAGGCCTTGGGAACGTTGACGGCGAATTCGTGCGGCGGCGCATACTGGCAGGCGGTAAAGCAGGCGCCGCAATCGTGGCACAGATTGGCCAGATATTCGGCCTCGGACAGCGGAAAGGCCCGCCTCAGCTCCATCGCCGGAAACACCGCGCAAAGGCCCTCGCAATAGCGGCAGGCATTGCAGATCGTCATCAGGCGGGCGACTTCCGCAGCAGCCGAGCCGGCTTTGTCAGGGGGCGAAATGGGCACCGGCCTCCCCGCCTGCTATGCGTCCGAAGACGGCGCCGATGGTCATGCCGAGGCCGGCGAGATAGCCCTGGCCCAGCACGTTGCCGGCCATGATCTCGCCGGCCGCGAACATGTTGGATGAGGGCCTGCCATCGTCCATGAGGACGCGTGCCTCGCGGTTCACGCCGACGCCGAGATAGGTGAAGGTGATGCCGGGGCGAAGTGGATAGCCGTAGAAGGGCGGCGTGTCGATCGGCCGCGCCCAGTGGGACTTGGCGGGCTCGAGCCCCTCCGTGCGGCAGTCGTCGAGCACGGTCATGTCGAAGCTGCCGGCGCGGCAGGCCGCGTTGAAGGTCCCGACCGTCCGCTGCAGGGCCGCCGGATCGAGCCCCATCTTCTCGGCGAGGCCGCCGATCGTCTCGGCCTCTTCGGGCGGAAACACCGAGGGTATGAATAGATCGAGCGACTTTGCATCGATGACGGCGTAGCCGACCTGGCCGGGCTGGCCTGCGACCAGCCTTCCCCAGATGGCGTAGCGCTTTGGCCAGAAATCCTCGCCCTCGTCGTAGAACCGCTCCGCGTCCCGGTTGACGACGATGCCGAAGGGGACGCAGTCGAGCCGGGTAACGATGCCGCCGTCGAACTTGGGCGCCCTTCCGTCGATGGCAACGGCGTGGCACTGGTCCGCCTCGCCGACGGAGCGCACGCCGGCATCGAGCAGAAGCCTCAGGACCTTGCCCTTGTTGTAGGGCGTGCCCCGCACCAGGAAATTTTCCGCAGCCTCCCCCCAGCCCTCCTTCAGCCACTCGATATTGGCCTCGAAGCCGCCCGAAGCGGCGATCAGGCTCGCAGCCTCGACGCGCTCAACGCCCGCTTGCGTCGCGACCTCGGCGGCGCGGAAGGTCCCCTCTTCGATCTCAAACCCCACGACTTCGGCCCCGTAGCGGACCTCGACGCCGAGCGCCTCGGCCTTGCGATAAAGCACCCTGAGCAGCGTCTTGCCGCCGCCGAGAAAGAACGCGTTGGTGCGCGACAGCGACAGCGTTCCGCCGAGCGAGGGTTGAAACAGAACGCCCTCACCGCCGAGCCAGTCCCACAGCGATTTCGACTGCTCGATGGTGAGCCGCGCCAGCTCCTCGTCGGTCTTGCCGCCGGTGACGCGCCAGAGGTCGTCCATGAACTCGTCTGCCGGGTATGGGCCGGTGAGCGTGGCGGTCGCCGCGTCATGGGCGAGCCGCAGATTGCGCGTATGCCTCGTATTGCCGCCGCGCCAGTCGCGCGGCGCCGCCTCGACGACCAGCACGCGGGCGCCGGCCTTGGCGGTCGTTACCGCCGCGCACATGGCCGCGTTTCCGCCTCCGGCAATCAGGACGTCATAGCTTGGCATGGTCGCGTCCATTTTGTATACCAATGCATACGATATCGAATGCGCCATTTTCAAGGGCCTCCGTCCGGCGGCAAAACGGCAAAGGATCGACAATGATGAAAACCGCGGATCTAGTCGACCAGCACGATGCGCTGGTGCGTTTCTGCGACCTGCCATTTCTGAAGTTCGGCCGGGTGAAGGCGTTTTGCGGCCCGATCGCCACCGTGAAATGCTTCGAGGACAATGTGATTCTGAAAGCGATGCTGCAGGAGCCGGGAGAAGGTCGCGTGCTCGTGGCGGATGCCGGCGGGTCGACGCGCTGCGCCGTTGTCGGCGACATGCTGGCGACCCTGTTACGCGACAGCGGATGGGCCGGCATCGTCATCAACGGCACGATCCGCGACTGCGACGAGATCGACGCGATGGAGGTCGGCGTCAGGTGTCTTGCCACTTCGCCCAAGAAGAGCGCCAAGGACGGCTACGGCTATCGCGACATCCCGGTGAGTTTCGGCGGCGTGACCTTCGTGCCCGGCCACTGGGCCTATTGCGACGGCGACGGCGTCCTGGTGAGCGAGGAAAGGCTCGTCGGCTAGATGTGAGCTTTCATTAGGTTGTCCATCCGGTCCTGAGCGAGGAAGCTGAGGTTGCGAGACTTCAGTGATTCCTTGGAGGACCGGATGAACATCCATAAGAATGCCCGTCTGACGCCGCTCGGTCGAGAGCGGATAGCGATGCAGGTGCTGGGCGGGGAGACGCCGGAGGCCGCCGCACGAGCCTGCCGCCGATGGCTCCAGCGCCGAAGATGCAGAATTTCATCGGTCGTCGCCTGGCGCTACATGAACCGTTCGGCGCCGCCCGAGGCCTCGATGGTGCAGCCGGTGACGAACCCGTTGCGGGCAGAGGCGAGAAAGGCGGCGATGGCCCCGATCTCCTCCGGCACGCCGAAGCGGCCCACCGGTGTATATTCGGCGCCGACGCGCGCCACCAGTTCCTCGTCGGATAGACCGGCAAGATCGGGCCGCGTCTGGCGCACCTTGGGGATCATGTTCCGTTCCCAATTGCCCGTCCGAATGGCGCCGAGCGCGATTGCATTCACCAGGATGCCATAGGGCGCAACCTCGAGCGCGAGACACCGGGTGAGATTGTTGATCGCCGCGCTCAGCACATGCGAGATCATCAGCTTCGGGTTGGGAAAGATGCCGCCGATGGACGACATGTTGACGATGCGTCCCCAGCCGCGCTCGCGCATGTGAGGAATGGCGGCCTGGTTGAGGCGTATCATGGCATGGAGCTTCACCTCCTCCATGCCCTTCCAATCCGCGTCCGTCGTCTCAAGCAGCCCGCCCGCCTGGGCGCGGCCGGCATTGTTGACGACGATGTCGACGCCGCCGAACCGCTCCACGGCCTTGTCGACGAGAGTCCGTCCCGCGACCGGATCGGTGACGTCGAGCGCAACGCCCTCGACGTTCGGGCCGTAGGCGTCGCGAATATCGGCGACCGTCTCGGCAAGGCGCGCTTGCCCGCGCGCGGTCAAGACCAGCTTGACGCCGGCGCCAGCAAATTCGCGCGCCACCGCTTCGCCGACGCCGACGCTGGCTCCGGTGACGATGGCAACCTTGTCCTTGATCCGCAGATCCATCTTCGCTCTACGACCGCCCCCTCTCCGGATTTGCGGTTCGCGTCCTCAGCTCCGCGCAATTTTCAGCGCCATATGTTCGGCATGCCGGGGCAACGTAATCTCGAAATGGAAGCTGTCGGTCGCATAGTAGAACGTCATCAGCTCCAGCACGTTGCCGGTGGTCGAATAGGTAATCCGATCCAAGGTCAGACACATCTCGTCCGGCTGCATGTTGAGCGCCGCGGCCACGTCCGGCGTCAGTGCCCTCGTGTGGATGATGTGCTTCACTTCCTTGATCGGGATGTGCATCTCCTCCTCGAAGACGGAGTAGGAGGTTTCCTTGAGGTGATCGTCGCGGGCGAGCACATGGGCAACCCCGCTCATGGCGAGAGGCAGAAACAGGTCAACCAGCGCGATCGGCGCGCCGTCAACGGAGTAGGAGCGTCTCAGACGCGTCACCTGCTGATCCGCCGTGCCCAACAGCTCGCTGACATGAGCCGGCGGCAGCAATTGCTCCAATGCAAGAACCTTCACGTCCGGCTCGTGGCCGCGCTCGCGCAAGGCTTCGATGATGGTCTTGGCCTCGCGGTTGAGCTTCTGCTTCACCTGCGGGGCGCGGACGAAGGTTCCCTTTCCCTGACGCCGGTAAATGAGCCCGCGGTCCTCCAGGTTGGATAAGGCCTGACGCACCGTGATCCGGCTTACCTTGTACTGCTCCACCAGCAGAGCTTCGCTCGGCAACATGTTGCCATGCGAAATCTCCGCCGAGTGGATGCGGCGTTCGAGCGCCTCCACCAGTTGCAGGTAGAGCGGCCTTTCGGATTCTCTACTGATCTCGGCCGGTTTGTCGTTCATGTCCCGTTATCCTCGATAATTCGCAATGGAGCGGTTCCCGGTCATATGTCGAAGCGCGACTTGAACCGTTCCATGCCCACGGTAATACTCTTGACCTGCGTATATTCGTGCATCGCCTCCACGCCGTGCTCTCGTCCTATCCCGCTCATCTTATAGCCGCCGAACGGGATTTCCGACTGATAGCCGTAGGCGTTCAGGAAGACATTGCCGCTCTCGAGCCGATTGGCGATCCAATTGCTCTTGCGGATGTCGTTGCACCACACATAGGACGCCAGGCCGTAGTCGGAGGCATTGGACATGGCAATCGCCTCGTCAAGGTCGCCATAGGTCGTAACGCTGAGGACCGGACCGAACAGCTCCTCTTTTGCCACCTCCATATCCGGCGTAACGCCCGTCAGGATCGTCGGCGGCATGAAGTTGCCCTCCTCCAGACCGGCGCCGGTGGCCTTCTGGCCGCCGCAGACGAGGGTCGCGCCCTTCGCCGTTGCGCCCTTGACCTGGGCAACGATCCCTTCAAGGCGGCGCGCGGTCATCAAGGGACCGAGCTGCGTCGACCCGTCGAGGGGATTGCCCATCGGAATGCGGGTCGCCTTGTCGGCAAGATCGGCAACGAATTTGTCGTGCATCCGCGGCGGAATAAAAAGCCGCGTTCCGGCAAAACACACTTCCGCCTTGCGCGCAAAAGCCTGGGTGAGAACGCCGTCTATCGCCTCGCCCCAATCAATCCCATCGCAGACGATGATGGGACCCTTGCCGCCGAGCTCGAGCACCGCCGGTGTCACATGGGCTACGCATTGGCGCAGGATCTCCTGGCCGCCTTCCGTGCCGCCGGTGAAGATCACCTTGCGGACGCGCGGATGCTCGACCAACGCCTTGCCGACCGTGCGCCCGGAGCCGGTAACGATGTTGACCGTGCCGGCGGGAAAGCCTGCCTCTTCGACGACCTTGGCGAAGCGCAGAATGCTCAGCGGCGCCACGATCGACGGCTTGATCACCATGGTGTTGCCGCAGGCGATGGCCGCCGCGAAGCCGCGCGCCATCAGCTTGAGGGGCGTATTCCAGGGCACGATCTGCGCGATCACGCCGAACGGCTCGCGCCGCGTATAGTTGAGACGCGCGCCGAGATCCTGGTAGCTGCCTTCCAGCTTGCCGGCAAAGCCTGCGAAATACTCCATGTGCAGGGCGGACGTGGCGACTTCCATCCGCGTCTCGCGGATGGGAATGCCGGTGTCCATGGACTCCAGCGTGGCAAAAACCTCCAGGTCCCGGCGAAGCAGCTCGGCGACCCGATGCAGAAGCACGCCGCGCTCCCGGCCCGTGAGCTTGCTCCAGGCGTCATCCTTGAATGCGGCATACGCCGTTTCGGCCGCCTCGTCGACCTGGGCATCGCTGGCCGGCGCGACACGGCAGATCGCCCGGTTGTTGTACGGATTGAGGATGTCCGCCGGCTTGCCGCCGCCGCCCGGAACCCAGCTGCCGTCGATAAAGAGATCGGTGACAAGATCGGCTTTGACTTCGGCTAAGGCAGTAACCGTCATTTTTCCCCCGCTTCGGTTGCATCACGAGTCCCCGCTCGGGCCGGCCGCCCGGGTTCCATGGTCAAAGTTTTGCCGCCGCCGAGCTCCCGCCAGAACGACCAGCCCAGATAGACGACAAACAGGACGATGAAGGTCAGGCTGATGGGCTTTTGGAGGAAAATGAATGGATCGCCGAGAGCGATGATCAGCGACATGCGGAACTGCTCTTCGAGGATCGGGCCGAGGATCAGCGCCAACAGCATCGGCAGGACGGGATAGTTCCACCGCTTCATGAAATAGGCGAGCGCCCCGAACGCCAGCATGATCCAGATGTCGAGGACGCTGTTCTTGAGCGCAAAGGCGCCGATGATGCACAACAGCACGATTGCCGGCATCAGCATGCGAACCGGGATGCGGACAGTCCTGACGAAGAGCGGGATGCCGATCGTTCCGACCACGGCCAGAATCGCCAAGGCGACGGCGAAGGATCCGAACAGTCCGTAGACGATGTCGGCATTGTTCTGAAACAGCAGCACGCCCGGCGTCAGCCCCTGGATCAACAGAGCGCCGAGCATCACCGCCGTTACCGGGTCGCCGGGGATGCCGAGAACGAGCATCGGAATCAGTGCGCCGCCCGTCAGCGCGCTGTTGGCGGCCTCGGGCGCGGCGATGCCTTCCGGCTGTCCCTCGCCGAAGGGCACGTCGCGGCGCTTGGAAAAGCGCTCCGCATATTGGTAGCTGAGGATCGCCGCCACGGCGCTGCCGGTGCCCGGCACCGCGCCGATCAGGGTACCAACGGCGGACGAGCGCAGGATGCAACCCGCCAATGATTTCAGTTGCCCGAAAGCCTCCCGCACGCCCTTCATCGCGTGCACCACGGGCGTCATGTTCCGCACCTCCCGGCGCTGATGGTCCCAGAGGCTTTGGATTGCCACCGGCAGGGCGAACATGCCGATCATGACGGGGATGAACGATACGCCCTGCTGCAGGACGACGGTGTCGAACACATAGCGCGGCGAGGCGGTGATCGGATCCATGCCCGTGGTGGCCACGGCGAGCCCCAGCCCGGCGGAGATCAGACCACGGCGCAGCGAGCCTTCCGAAAAGCCTGCGACCAGCGTCAGCCCGAGAAGAACGAGCGCCGCCTGTTCCGGCGCGCCGAACTTGAGCGCAATTTCGGCGATTTGCGGCGCCACGAGGATCAGCACCACGAGGCTGAAGGCGCCGCCCAGAACGCTGGAGAGGAAGGCGATGCCGAGGGCAAGGTCCGCCCGGCCCTTCTGCGCCATCGGATAGCCGTCGCGATTGGTAATGACCGAGGCCGGATTGCCGGGGATGTTGAGGAGGATCGCCGATATGGCGCCTCCGGCCATCCCGCCGACGAAGACGCCGATCAGAAGCCCGAGGGACGGTTTGCTGGCGAGATAGAAGGTGAACGGCAACAGCAGCACGACGGCCATCGACACGGTCAGGCCCGGAATCGCCGCCATCACAAGACCGAGCGCGACGCCCGCCACGGTGAGCAGCAGCGTCAGCGGTTCCAGCGCGTTGATGATGCCGTCCAGGAGATAATGCAAAGACCGCCCCTATCGCTTGCCGCAAGCTAGAGCGGGTCTTGGCCATATGGAATCAATTTGATGGGTCAAATCGGTTCATCCGGGCAGGCGTGGGCCGCGAAGCGCGATGTGGGGCATCGGGCGAGCGCCGCAACGAACCCGGTGGGCCGATTTGGCCCACCGAAGGCCGGGTTCTTTTGCGCCGTGGCGGTGTGGCGGCTGTTGGCCGAGGCACCGCATCGCCCGGCGAGCCGCGCCGGGCCACGGCGAAAAATCATCCCGGTAAACTGG
>JAUYJB010000049.1 GCA_030688605.1 Hyphomicrobiales bacterium | reverse complement strand
AAGACCCGCCAGCCGCGCTGGCTGAGCGCGCGGGCGCAATACTCGCCGATGCCGGACGAGCAACCGGTGATCAGGATCGACCTTTGGCTCATGTGCGCTGGTTAGCCCGGCCCAAGCGCAAAGAAAAGCATTCTAAGCATCGGCCAGGATCTTCTGCATCTCCTCGATCGGATGGTTGGTCAGGTCCTTGGCGATTTCGGCGACAAGGCAATCGCGAGCTTGCTTGCGCAGATGGGTGCGAAGCTCGGCCAGCACCTTGGGCGGGGCGACGACGATCAGATGCTCGAATGCCTTGGCCATCGCCGCCTCGTTGATGTCGCGGGCGACTTCGGTTGCGAACTTGTCCTCGGCGATCTGGTGCCAGTCGGTCTGGCCCATGGCGCTGCGGCCGGAGCCGGAGGTGGCAAAGGCGCGGCCGGGGCGCTGCTCGCCCTGCTCGCGGGTCGCCGGATTGTCCTGGACGCGTTCGCCGCGCACCCGCAGGTCGAGAATGTCCTCGTCGCCCTGATTGTGCAGGAACAGCACCTTCTTGCCGTCGGCGACGACGACCCAAGTTCCATGCTTCATCGCCGGCCTCCTTTTTCCTTCGGGCCATGACCATCGAAGACCCGCCAGCCACCCGCGCGCAATGACCTTCGTCAAACGACCTGCTGACCGGGGGCGCGTGTCCAGGCGAGCGCCTTGTCCTGAAGATCGCGGAACTTTTCCGACGCACGGCTGAGCCGCGCGTCCCACACCGGGTCCGGCGTTTGGCCCTCGATCACCTTGAAATAGACCTGCATCAGGCAGGCGATGGCGAAGGGCTCGATCAGGGCCGCCTTGAAGCTCCAGGCAAAGATCAGCGCCAGGACGAAGCCCCAGCCCGACCAGTTCCCGGGCAGCACGTAGAGCAGGGCGCCGGCCGGCGCGATCATGACGAGGAAGATCAGGAAGGCGAACAGATACATGAACACGGCGAGCCACACCGCGTTCTTGAGCAGCGTCGTGCTGTTCTGGGCGTAGAGGATCAGCGCATCCTTCGAGGTTGCCCAGGGATTGTCGGAGCGCACGCGGATATTGTGAGCGAGGATGACCTCGTCGACATAGGTGACGGCGATGCGGATCACCGTGTTGACGAAACGCACCAGGCCTTGGATCGCGGGGATCGGCAGGAAATTGGCGACGAAATTGATCAGCCCGGTGATCACCCGCAGCACGCCCTTGACGAGCTGGTCGAGGACGAACAGCACATTGGCTTCCACGAAGCGCTCCCTGACGACGCCGGCGGCATAGTCGAGCTGCGAGCGGCCGTTGGGAATGGGGCGGCCGTCGAGCACCTCGACCAGCACCGCGATATGGCCGGCCTTGACCATGTAGAGGATGTATTCGCGCACCCAATATAGCGCGACGGAAACCGCGGCAAAGCCGATGAAGCCGCCCCAGAAGGTGGTGGACGCCTGAAAGTCGGCATCGCCCAGCGCGCCGACGCCATGGCCGAAACCGGCGCCGGTGCCGGTGACCAGGACGTAGGCGAACGTGATGCCGAAAAAAACCGCCATCCGCAACAGGATGAAAGGCAGCGTCGCGACGAGCGCGGAAAAGGATTTGCCGATGTCGAAGTCCCACATGCGCGGTTTCCTCCCAAGATCGCCGCACCCCCCAGGACCGCTCAAGGGCTGGCGCCAGGGGCTGCCTTGCGCGGGCGCCAGAGCCTATGACCGAAGCCGGGCGCCGGCAAGCGCGGCGACGCGGCCGCGGCCCTCAGCGCACCTTCTCGCCATAGCCGAAGCGTTCGATATAGCCCGCCCACCGCTCCAGGATTTCCCGGCGCAAAGCCTCCGGCACCTCGAAGACGTTGGGCTGGTAGTCCTTGCGGCTTTCAAGATAGGCGTCGATACCCGGTTCGGCGCGGGCGAAATCGCCGAGGTTCAATTTCGCGTAGATGTCCTTCATAACCCGCTTCGGGTCGGCGACCAGGTCCTCGAAGGCGATCTCGACGAGGTGGCCCGGCGGGATCAGGCCCTTGTCGGCCTCGTAGGCCCGGTAGACCCGCTCGAAGACCGAGAGTACGAATTCCCGCAGCCATGGCTCGTCGCCCACCGGGTTGTGCAGCCCCTGCACCGAGGCAAGCGCCTTCCATAGCCGCAAGCCGGAGGGCACGATGGCCAGCGGATGGCGCGAGATGTGGACGAAGCGCGCTTCGGGAAACAGCCTGATCAGCGTCCTGATCCGCGCCGTGTGCGCCGGGGACTTCAGCACGAGGCGCTTTTTCTGCTTGTAATACAAGCGCTTCATGAACCACAACAGGCCCCGTTCCCAGTCTCGCTTTGCCTCGGCACCGAGACCCGAAAGGTCGAGATAGTCCATGTCGCGGGGTCCGTGGCGCGGCCAGGCGAGCGTGACATAGGGTGAGCCGAGGCCGAGATTGACAAGCGCGAACTCCTCCTCCTGCGGCCGGTCGACGCCCACGGGCACCCGGTCCATGGGCCGGGTCTTGGGCAGGAAAATGTTGAACCAGCCCCGTACCAGGCCGCCCGTCAGCAGGAAATGGCCCGGAAAGAAGCACTGATAG
Source organism: Hyphomicrobiales bacterium (assembly GCA_030688605.1). Taxonomy (NCBI): domain Bacteria; kingdom Pseudomonadati; phylum Pseudomonadota; class Alphaproteobacteria; order Hyphomicrobiales; species Hyphomicrobiales bacterium. Next base: position 30,831 of record JAUYJB010000049.1, on the reverse strand, counting down.
GTTGTCGGGTAGCCATGGGCCGGATCGCAGGCCAGAAGCTCGTGCAGAAGGGTGGTGCCCGCGCGCCAATGGCCGATGACGAAGATCGGCGCGGGCTCGATGACGCAGCGCTCCGCGCGGCGGCCGAACAGCGCCTCGGACAGGTAATAGAGTGCCGAATTGACCGGCGCCCAGAGGCTGACGGTGACGATGCTCGGCAGGCAGTTGACGGTGACATCGAAGCGGCCGCGCCTGAGCAGTCCTATCCAGGTCGAAAGCCCCATGCCGTGCCAGAAATAGAGCATCCAGCCGCCTTCGCGCTGGAGCTTGAACGGCCCGCGGAATTTCTTCTTCCCGTTTTCCTTGTTCATGTGTCCGCGCGGTCCCCGGCCTTCCCGAGCCATGAGGTCTTCCGCATCCGCCCCGAATTGTCAAAGAGCAAGAGCCGCTTCCCTCCTCTGGTCATCCCGGCCGCGGCGAAGCGGAGAGCCGGGATAATTTTCGGGGGCGATTGGCGGAAAACCGCGAAAGAACGAGTTCGGTTTCGGGAATCACGGTAAACGGGAGGTGAAGACGGGACGCGCCTTCACCCCCACCCGGCTTCGCGTAAGGCGCAGGCTTTGCCCGCGCCCACGCTTCGCATCCCCCCCCGTCAGAGGGGAGGGGGAGTAAAGCAAAGCGCCATTGGCCGCGTGCGCCATCGGCCTCAGCGGGCCGTCTCGATGAGCCGGCGGAGGAACCGGGTGCAGGCGGCAAGCTGGTCCTTTTCGATATATTCGTCCGGCCGGTGCGCCACTGCGATGTCGCCGGGGCCGCAGACCACCGTCGGGATGCCGGCGCGCCGGAACAACCCCGCCTCGGTGCCGTAGGAGACGGCCAATGTGTCATTGCGGTCGGTCAGCCGCAGGGCGAGCTTCTCGGCCGGCTCGTCGGTGCCCGGCGCCAGCGCCGGCACATTGACGCCGAGCCGGGTGCCGATGTCCGTTTCCTTGCTCACGGCCCTAAGCTTCGGCAGCACCGTCTCGCGGCCGAAGCGCTCGACCCGCTCCAGCACCGCTGCCGGGTCGACGCCCGGCAGTCCGCGCATCTCCCAGTGCAGCCGGCAGTGGCGCGGCACGATGTTGATCGCCGTGCCGCCGGAGATGCAGCCCACCTCGATCGACGAATGGGGCGGCGTGAAGCGGCCCGACGGATCGCCCGCCACGATCAGCTCGTCGCGGATGCGGGCGATCTCGCCGATGATCTCGGCGGTGGCGAAGATGGCGTTGGCGCCGAGATGGGTCATGCTCGAATGGGCCTCGAAGCCGGTCACCTCGGTGACGAATTCCTGAATGCTCTTATGGGCGTTGACCACCTGCATCATGGTCGGCTCGCCGACGATGGCGAGCCGCGGCTTCGGCAGCCCCGCGCCCATGGCCTCGAGCATCGGCCTGACCCCGCCGCAGCCGATCTCCTCGTCATAGGAGAAGGCAAGATGGATTGGGGTCGCGAGCCTGGCCGCGACCATCTCCGGCACCAGCGACAGGACGCAGGCGAGAAAGCCCTTCATGTCGGCACTGCCGCGGCCATGGAGCCGGCCATCGCGGGCGCTCAGCGTAAACGGGTCGGTTTGCCACGCCTGCGCGTCGGCCGGCACCACGTCGGTGTGCCCGGACAGCGCGATGCCGCCGGGCTCGCGCGGCCCCACGGTCGCGTAAAGGTTGGCCTTGGTCGCGTCCTCGTTGGGGATCAGCTCGCTGTCGACCCCGTGACCGCGCAAATAGGCGCGCACGAAATCGATAAGGGCGAGGTTCGATTTCGCGCTCGTGGTGTCGAAACCGACGAGCCTGGCCAGCAGTTCCTCGGGGGTCGTGGGGACGGCTGCCATGAATTTCCTTCCGCTGCGGCGCGCATCCTATCCACTCCCCGGCGCGGACGAAAGCGCGGCGTGGCCGGGCCGCCGCCGCCCCTGCCGATACGAATTGATACAATGCCTTGCTGGCATTGCGGTCGCGCGGACACTAAATTGCCCCAGGGGGCTGGAAGACATCGCGCAACAGGCGCAAGGCACGCGCAAATACGGCATGGTTCGACAGTGAAGCCGCTCGACATCAAGAATTTCGACACCGCCAAGCCCGCCGAACGGCGCCCTTCCGTCGCGCGCCGGCAGCTTGTCGGGGGCTTGCGCGCCATCGCCCAGGCGGCGCTCGCGCTCGCCGTCCTCGGGACAGGCTTCTTCGCCTATCAGGCGCTGCTCGCCAACAAGGAGACGGTCTCTCAGCGCCCGGCCCGCGAGCAGGTCTTCGCGGTGCGCACCGTGCAGGCCGCCTATTCGACGCATGTTCCGACGCTCCGCCTTTACGGCGAGGCGGTGGCCGGCCGGCAGGTCGAGCTGAGGGTACTGGCGCCGGGCGAGGTCGTCGGCGTCGGCGAAAACTTTCGCGACGGCAGCCTGGTCAAGCAGGGCGAGATGCTGCTCGAGATCGACAAGTTCGCCTATCAGGGCGCGCTCGTCGAGGCGCGGGCCAATCTGCGCGAGGCGGAGGCCCGCCTTGCGGAGAGCGCCGCCCGCGTCAAGCTCGAAGAGGACGGGCTCGCCCGCGCCGAGGAGCAGCTGACGCTCGCCCGCCGCGACCTCGACCGCGCCGTGGAGCTCGTCAGGGGCGGGGCGCTGTCGGAAAAGACCGTCGACGACCGCAAGCTCGTGGTCAGCCAGCGCGAGCAGGCGGTCGAGCAGCACCGCAACACACTCGCCGTCGAAGAAGCCAGGGCCGACCAGCAGCGCGCCGGTATCGCGCGGCTCGAATGGCGGGTCAGCGAGGCGGAGCGGCATCTGGCCAACACCACGCTCGCCGCCCCGTTCGACGCCCATGTGCGGGGGGTCTCCGCCGCGCTCGGCCGGGTGATGAACGCCAACGACGTAGCAGCCACGCTGATCGGTGCGGACGAGATCGAGGTCAGGCTGTCCCTGACCGACAACCAGTATGGCCGCATCGTCGCCGAGGCCGGCGCGGTGATCGGCCGCCCGGTCGAGGTGGTGTGGAACCTCGGCAGCGTGTCTTCCCGCTATGCCGGCCGCATCGAGCGGGTCGCCGCCGAGATCAAGCCGGAAAGCGGCGGCGTCGCGGTGTTCGCCCGCATCGATGCCTCCGCCGGCGCGCCGGCGCTGCGGCCCGGCGCCTTCGTCGAGGTGCTGGTCCCCGACCGCGCCTATCCGGACGCCGTCCGCCTGCCGGAAACGGCGCTCTATGGCGCGGACACCGTCTATGTGGTTGCCGACGACGGCCGGCTTAAGCGCCGCGAGGTCGAGCTTCTCGGCCGCGATGGCGGCGACGTCTTCGTCACCGGTGCGTTGAAGCCCGGAGAGCGCGTCGTTGCCTCGCGCATTTCGGAGATCGGCGAAGGGCTCAAGGTCGAGGAGCAACCATGAGGCCGGCGCCGCGCGGCTCCGGGTTCATCGCCCGCTTCGTGCGTCACCCAAACGCGGCCAATCTGTTGATGATCCTGCTGGTTCTCGGCGGCGTCTTCTCCATGACGCGCCTGCAAACGCAGTTCATGCCCACCGTCGATATTCCGAACATCACCATTCGCATTTCCTGGCCCGGCGCCAGCGCCGAGGATGTCGAGGCGAATATCCTCGAGGCCGTTGAGCCGCAGGTGCGCTTCCTCGACGGGGTCAAGGACGTAACCTCCTATGGACGCGAGGGCTCGGCCACGGTGCGGCTCGAATTCGAGCCCAGGACCGACATGAAGCGGGCGCTGTCGGACGTCGAGACGGCGGTCGCCGCGATCACCACCCTGCCGGAGGATTCCGAAGAGCCGCGCATCGTCCAGGCGACCTGGTACGAGACCGTCGCCAAGCTCGCCATCTCCGGACCGTTCGGCGAAAGCGCGCTCAAGGTCTACGCCCAGCGCATCCGTGACGGCCTCCTGGCTGCCGGCATCGACCGGGTGACGCTCAACGGCGTGCGCGACGAGGAGATCTGGGTCGAGGTCGCCGGCGGCGATCTGCGCCGCCTCGACCTCACCCTCGGGGCCATCGCCGGCCGCATCGCCGAGACCAGCCGGGACCTGCCCGCCGGCACCGTTTCCGGCGTCGCGGAACGGCAGTTGCGCTCGCTCGCCGAGATCGAGCGACCGGAGGACTTCGCCGCCATCGACATTCGCGCCCTGCCGTCGGGCGAGCGCATCCGCCTCGGCGACATCGCCACGGTCGCGACCCATTTCGACCAGGACCAGGCGATGGGCTTCAGCGGCGGCCACAGGGCGATCGAGATCAACGTCCAGCGGACGGCCGGTGCCGACACGCTGGGCTCGGCGAGGATCCTCGACGGCTATCTCGAGCGTATCGCCCCGACCCTGCCGGCGAGCCTGAAGCTCGTCAAATACGACGTGCGCAGCGACAGCCTGCAGGAGCGCATCAACCTCCTCATCGACAACGGCGCCGGCGGGCTCCTGGTCGTCATCCTCATTCTGTTCCTGTTCCTCAATGCGCGCATCGCCATCTGGGTCGCGGCCGGCATCCCGGTCGCGGTGATGGCGACGCTGATGCTGATGTGGGCGACAGGCCAGAGCATCAACATGATCTCGCTGTTCGCGCTGATCCTGACGCTCGGCATCATCGTCGACGACGCCATCGTCGTCGGCGAGCATACGGCGACGCTTCATACCGCGGGCCTCGACGCCGCCGCGGCGGCGGAGGGCGGCGTCATGCGCATGCTGATGCCGGTCACCGCCGCCACCTTGACCACCCAGGTGGCGTTCCTGCCGCTGTTTCTCGTCCGCGACGTGATCGGCCAGATCATGCAGGCGCTGCCGCTGGTGGTCATCGCCGTGCTGACGGCAAGCCTGGTGGAGGCCTTTTTCGTGCTGCCGAGCCATTTGCGGATGAGCCTTGCCGCCGCCCGCCGAGGGCACCCGCGGCTGATCTCGCTCGACGGGGTCGCCGGCGGCCCCGCCACGGCCTTGATCATGCTCGGCCTGTGCGTCGCCCTGATCGCCGGGTTTGTGGTGGGCTTCACGCAGGTCGCCGCCGACGGCCCGGGCACGCTATTCGACCGCACGCTGATGCGCGCCTTGGACGGAACGGTCACCGGCTATGCGACGCTCATCGGCCTTGTCGCCTGCGCCGTGCTCGCTTTCATGATCCTGATCATCCTGTTCGAGGGCTTGGGCCTGCGCGGCGCCTTCGACCGGGCCTTCGGCCGGTTCCGCGAGGGGCCGGTGCGCTGGCTGGCGGAAAAATCGTTCCGCTGGCGTTACCTCACCGTGGCGAGCGCCATCGCGCTCCTTGCCGTCTCCCTCGGCCTGTTCAATGGCGGGCTGGTGAAGTTTCAGTTCTTCCCCTCGCCGGAGGCGGAAAATATCGAGGCGACCGTCGTCTTCGGCGCCGGTACGCCGGAGGCGCAGACCGCCGCCGCGCTCAAGCGCATCGAGGACACGCTCGGCGAGGTCGAGCGCCAACTCACCGACGGCAAGGGCGGCCTCATCGTCAACATCTTCGCCACTCTGGGCCGGGCAGGGCGGACCAGCGACGAGAACGTCGCCCGCATCAACGTGCAGCTTACCCGGTCTGAAGACCGCAGTGCGCGCACCCGCGAAATCACCGCCGCCTGGAACCGCGCCGTCCCGCGCATCCCCGGCGTCGAGCGGGTCACCGTCTCGGGCCGCTTCGGCGGCCCGCCCGGACGCGACCTCGACATCCGCCTCTCCGGCGGCGAGCCCACCGTGCTCAAAGAGGCGGCGCTCGCCGTGCACGACCTGATCGGCCGCTATCCGGGCGTCTCGGGCATCGCCGACGATTTGCCCTACGGCAAGCGCGAGCTGGTGCTCGAACTGACGCAGCGCGGGGCCGCCCTCGGCTTCACCGTGGAGAGCGTCGGCACCCAGCTTCGCAACGGCTTCGAGGGCGCCATCGCCAAGCGGTTTGCCCGCGGCGAGGAGGTGATCACCGTGCGGGTGCTCTATGACGAAGAAAGCCGCGGGCTGGCGGGACTGCGCGACCTCTATCTGACGAGCCCGGCCGGCGAGGCGGTGCCGCTCAGCGAGATCGTCCGCATCCGCGAGAAGGCCGGCTTCTCGGTCATCCAGCACCGCCAGGGCAAGCGCACCGTCGCGGTGACCGCCGACGTCGATCCGGAGGCGACGGCCAATGTCGAGCTGGTCGAGGCGCTCGATTCAGGGCCGCTCGCCGAGATCGCCCGGCAATTCGGGGTGCAATACGCCTTTTCCGGCCGCGAGGAGGAGCGCACCAAGTCCTTCGCCGATCTCAGGCTCGGCGTCGGCATCGCGCTCGGTCTGATCTACCTGATCCTCGCCTGGGTGTTCGCCAGCTATTCCCGCCCGCTGGTGGTGATGGCGATGATCCCGTTCGGAGTCGTCGGCGCCGTCTTCGGCCACTGGGCAATGGGCTTCGATTTGTCGATCACCAGCTTCATGGCGCTGCTCGGCCTTGCCGGCATCCTGGTCACCGATTCGATCATCCTGGTCAGCCGGCTGGAGGAGCGGCTCGCCGACGGCGAGACGCTGGAACGGGCCTCCGTCGGCGCGGCGCAGGACCGGCTCAGGGCCGTGCTCCTGACCTCGCTCACCACCATCGGCGGGCTGATGCCGATGATGTTCGAGACCAACCAGCAGGCCCAGTTCCTGCTGCCCATGGTAGTGACCATCGTCTACGGGCTTTCCGTCGCCACGCTTCTGGTGCTGTTCCTGGTGCCCGCCGTGCTCGGCATCGGCGAGGACATCCGCGCGGGCTTCCGCGCCATCGTCGGGCGGCAGCCCGCCCCCGGCGCGGCGGAGTGAGCGGCGAGACAAGGGTTCTTCAAGGCGTTCACGCCTCCAGGAAAAGGTCTTGGCGCATGCGCCGGTAGGCGGACGGCGCCGCCATCATCGCGGCGATGCGCGCGAGCCTGTATCCGAGCTTGTTGACGCGCCGGCGCCGCGACAGCCTGACCCTGCCATCCGACAGGTCGATCTCGACAAATCCCCGCGCGATGCGGGGAGGCTCGCCCGATGGCGGGCCGACGACCCCGACGAACCGATAGACTTGGAGAACCCCCTGCTGCGGCGGCAGCTCGTCCGGGCGGATTTGCAGCGACCTTTGCGGCCCGAGGACGTCGCAGAGGCGGCGGACCTGGTCAACGGTGCTGTCGCGCGAAACCATGATCTCGTCCTTGCCGATGCGAATGTAGCTGCCCGCTTCGGGGTCCTGCGGCGCGGCGTTCAGCCGGCCCACGAAAAACGCGGCGAGCTCGTTGCCGACCATGTCGGCGGCTACCTCCGCCAGCAAGGCCTCCCAGCGCACGTAGCTTCCGGCCAGGCTGAACAGCAGTCTGCGCCGCGCCACGATATCGCCTTCGTCTATCCCTTCCGAGAGGATGTGGAGGGTCATTCCGCCGTATTCGTCCTGCTTGCCATGCAACAGCATCCCCAACCGGGGATGGGGACCCTTGTAGAAGGGTTGCAGCGCCGGGTGGAAATTGAACGCGTTCCTCCCGAAGAAGCCCAGCAGGCGCGCCGGGACGATCTGATACGTCATGGCCGTGATCAGCGTGTCCGCGCCGAGCTCTTCGGCCCGTTCGATGGCGCCGGTCCAGGAGGAAAGCCTATCGTTTCTGAGCACATTGATGCCGTTCCGCCTGACGATGCAGGCCGTGCTCCAGTCCGGAAAGGCCAGCGTCCACGGCCTGCCGCGCCGCAGGAAGGGTTTGGCCGCGCTGTTGCCGATCCACAGCTCCGCCACCTCGTGGCCCTGCGCCAGCCAGCCGCGCATCACCCGGGCGCGCAGAAAGCACTCCGTGGCGACGAAGATCGCCCGGCGGGAGGATTTGGGTTTCATCGTTCCATTCGACTCAATAGCGCCAGAAGCGCGGCGTCAGCAGCACCAGCACGGTGAACAGCTCCAGCCGGCCGAGCAACATGGCGAAGGAGAGCGTCCATTTGGCGCCGTCGGACAAGGGCGCGAAGGTCCCCGCCGGCCCGACGATGGGCCCGAGGCCGGGGCCGACATTGGAGATTGCCGTCGCCGCCGCTGAAAGGGCGGTGACGATGTCCAAGCCTTCGAAGCCGAGCAAAATGGTGATCACGCCGGTCGTCAGAAGATAGAGAAAGAAGAAGCTAAGCACGGCGCCGGAGACACTGTCCGGCAGCGGCTTGCCGTTAAAGAGATTCACGAACACGCCGTGCGGGTGCAGCACCCGCTTCAGATGCTGGCTGATATTCTGGTACAGCACCTGGAAGCGGAACACTTTAATCCCGCCCGCCGTTGAACCGGTGCAGCCGCCGACGAACATCAGGCAGAGGAGAACAGCGATCGAGAATGGCCCCCAAAGATCGTATTGGGCTGTCGCATAGCCGGTTGTGGTGATGATCGAGACGGTGTTGAACACCGCCTCGCGCAGGCCATGAACGTCGCCGTACTCACCCTGTTGCTGGGCGATTAGAGCCAAACCTGAGAAGGCGGCTACAAAAATGAAGAACATCCGCACCTGGCTGTCGGTCAGCAAAGATTGGACACGCCCCTGCGCCGCCTTGATGTAGAGAATGAACGGCAGCGACCCGATGATCATGAAGACGATGGCGATGGTCTCGATGGCGGCCGAGTCGAAATACCCCATCGAGGCGTCGTGGCTGGAAAAGCCGCCGGTGGCGATGGTGGTCATGGAATGGATGGTGGCGTCGAAGACGCTCATGCCGGCGAGGTGATAGGCGATCCCGCAGACGAGCGTGAACAGGATGTAGATGCCGGTGAGCGAGCCGGCGATCTGGGTGGCGCGCGGCAGGATCTTCTCGGACGTGTCGAATGCTTCGGCCCTGAAAAGCTGCATGCCGGCGACCCTCAGAATGGGCAGCACGGCGATCGCCATGGCGATAATACCGATTCCGCCGAGCCATTGCAGGAGGCCGCGCCACAACAGAATGCCGGGCGGGGCATGGTCGAGGCCGGAGATCACGGTCGATCCAGTCGTCGTCAGACCGGAAATGGTTTCAAAGAAGGCATCCGTATAGCTTAGGTCCAGTTCCGACCAGACAAAGGGCAGGGCAGCGAACAGCGCGACCAGCACCCAAGCAAGAGTGGTCATCATGAAGGCCTCGCGCACGCCGAGCCGCCGGTCGGCGCCGCGCGAGGCCAGGGCCATGGCGAAGCCGACAAAATAAGTCGGCACGGCCGCGATGACGAACGCGATCCAGTCCGGGTTGCCGAGGGCGAGATCGACGACCGCCGGCAGCATCATCGCCGTCGCCAGCGTCGCCAGCAGGATCCCGTTGACCAGGCCGATGGGGCGGAATTCCAGCACGCGTGCGTCCTCGGCAGGCTCTTGAATAACAGCGATTAACGCCGCTAGACACACCTCTCCCCGGTGGGGAGAGGTCGGTTCGCGGCAGCGAACCGGGCGAGGGGGCGTAAGAGTTTCAATATGTTACGCACATCCCCCCACACCCTGCCCCTCTCCCCACTGGGGAAGAGGGGACGCTGCATCGGCTTCCATCGCACCTTTTCAACGGCCTCTGGAACCTTCCCGCGGAACGGTGCGTCGAGCTGCTTAGGCGTGGCATCTGGCTCAGTTCACGCTCTTTTTCATGTGCGGGCTGTCGAGCGAAAAGGCCGGGATGTCGACCTTGAAGCGCTCGCCGCGCTCGGTCTCCATCAGATAGCTTCCGGCCATGATTCCGGTCGCCGTCCGCAACGGCACGCCGCTGGTATATTCGAAGCTGCCGCCGGGCTGCAGGCGCGGCTGCTCGCCGACCACGCCGAGCCCGCGCACCTCCTCGGTGCGGCCGTGCGCGTCGGTAATCTTCCAATGGCGCGAGATCAGCTGCACCGGCTCCTCACCCTGATTGGTAATGTCGATCCGGTAGGCCCAGAAATATTCGCTCGCCTCCGGATCGGAGCGGTCGGCCAGATAGAACGGCTCCACGCTCACCTGGATCGACCGCGTGACTGCGCGATACATGGCGTCAACGACCCTCTCACCCCGCGGGGCCGCCGCCCCAAACCGGCAGACTTGGTTAAACCCGGTCGAGCGCAGCGTCAATGTCGGCAACGAGATCCTCGACCGCTTCGAGCCCAACGGAAAGGCGCAACAGTCCGCCGGTGATGCCGAGCTCCTGGCGCGCCTCCTCGGTGAGGCGCTGATGGGTGGTCGTTGCCGGGTGGGTGATCAGGCTCTTGGTGTCGCCGAGATTGTTGGAAATGCGAATGAGCTTGAGGGCGTTGGAGAATTTGAAGGCGGCGGGCTTGCCGCCGGCAAGCTCGAAGGCCACCATCGGCCCGCCCGAGGCCATCTGGCGGACGGCGAGCGCGGCCTGCGGGTGGTCGGCGCGGCCGGGATAGAGCGTGCGCGCCACCTGGCTCTTGCCCGCCAGATGATCGGCGATCCGCGCGGCGCTGGCGCAATGGCGCTCGACCCTGAGGGCCAGCGTCTCCAGCCCCTTGAGCAGCACCCAGGCGTTGAACGGGCTCATCGACGGGCCGGTCTGGCGCATGAAATTATGCAGGTAATCCATGATGAATTCTTCGCTCGAGAGCACCACGCCGCCGAGGCAACGGCCCTGACCGTCGATATGCTTGGTGGCCGAATAGACGGTGATGTCGGCGCCGAGCTCGAGCGGGCGCTGATGCAGCGGTGTTGCGAACACATTGTCGACGATGAGCCGTGCGCCGGCCTCGTGGGCGATCTCGGCGACGGCGGCGATGTCGATGATTTCGAGCGTCGGATTGGTCGGGGATTCGAGAAAGAACGCCCTGGTCTCGGGCCGCACCGCCTGGCGCCACTGGTCAAGGTCGGCGCCGTCGACCAGCGTCGAGGACATGCCGAAGCGCGGCAGCAGCGTCTCGACCACGTAGCGGCAGGAGCCGAACAGCGCCTTGGCCGCGATCACGTGATCGCCGGCCTCAAGCTGGCAGGTGAGCGCGGCGGTGACCGCGGCCATGCCGGTGGCGGTGGCCCGCGCCGCTTCCGCCCCCTCCATCAGGCACATCCGCTTTTCGAACATGGCCAACGTCGGGTTGGCGTAGCGGGAATAGATGAAGCCGTCGTCCTCGCCCTTGAAGCGGGCTTCGGCCTGTTCCGCCGTGTCATAGACATAGCCGGAGTTCAGGAACAGCGCCTCGGAGGTCTCGCCGAACTGGGAGCGGAGGATGCCGCCCTGGACGAGCTCGGTGTCGAGGGCATAGCCGCGGACGGACCTTTCGGTCGCCTTTCGGGCCTTTTTCGGTGGGGTCATCGGGGCGCACTCCTCATCAAAAAACCCGGGCCGCTCGAAATCGCGAAGCCGGGTCTCCTGCGCCCCGGCCTTTTAGCGATTTGTTTATCGTGGCTGCAAGCCGGCCGGCCCAAATCACCACGCGATCCTGTTGGGCTTTACAACCCTCGCCTCTTGGCGTCAAGGCGGGGTTAGGATAGACGAGCCTACGAGGAGACCCGCCATGGCAAGCCCGCAGCCGGCGCAAAGCCCGGCCATCGCCAAAGCCGGCATCCTGCCCTCGCACGCGATCGAAGCGCTGGTCGAAGCAGGCGCGATCAGGCCGGCAAGGCCGCTGATCGAAGGCCAGGTGCAGCCGGCAAGCCTCGATCTGCGCCTCGGTGCCCGCGCCACCCGCGTGCGCGCGAGCTTCCTGCCGGGCAAGGCGATGCGGGTGTCGGACAAGCTCGAACAATTGGCGCTGCACGAGATCGACATCTCCGCCGGCGCGGTGCTGGAGACCGGCTGCGTCTATATCGTGCCGCTGCTCGAAAGCCTGGCGCTCGACAGCGGTATCGCCGCTGCCGCCAACCCCAAGAGCTCGACCGGCCGGCTCGACGTCTTCACCCGGGTGATTGCCGACCGCGCCCAGGAGTTCGACAAAATCGATGCGGGTTATACGGGCCCACTCCATGCCGAGATCTCGCCGCGCGCTTTCCCGATCCTGGTGCGCGAGGGAAGCAGGCTCGCCCAGATCCGCTTCCGCTCGGGCCATGCCGTGTGCTCGGACGCGGAACTTACCGCGCTCAACGAAAGCGAGGGGCTGGTCTCGGCGGCCAAGGCCAATATCGCCGGCGGCCTGGCGCTCAGCGTCGACCTGCGGGGCGAGACGGAAAGCGGGCTCATCGGCTTCCGCGCCAAGCACCACACCGCGCTGATCGACCTCGACAAGGTTGCTGCCTACGAGGTGCTCGATTTCTGGGAGCCGATCTTTTCGCGCGGGCAGAACAGCCTGATCCTCGACCCCGACCAGTTCTACATATTGGCGTCGACGGAAGCCGTTCAGGTGCCGCCCGGCTATGCCGCGGAAATGATCCCGTTCAATCCGCTGGTCGGCGAGTTCCGCGTCCACTATGCCGGCTTCTTCGACCCCGGTTTCGGCTATTCCGGGGCCGGCGGCGCCGGCAGCCGCGCGGTCTTGGAGGTGCGCAGCCACGAGGTGCCGTTCATTCTCGAGGACGGGCAGATCGTCGGCCGGCTCCTCTATGAGCGGCTGACCGAGACGCCGAGACAAGTCTATGGCAGCGGCATCGGCTCGAGCTACCAGCGCCAGGGCCTCAAACTGTCGAAGCACTTCAAGCCGTTCACGCCCGCCTAGGCCGAGCAGGAGCCGCCGCCCAGCACGCAGAAGCGGGCGCAGTGCGGGTGGTTCAGCTTGACCGCCCCGTTCTTGAAATTGCCGCCGTTGGCGCGCGCCGCCTGTTCCAGGCTCGCGCCCATCTCGAACGCACTGTCGTAGGCGATCAGCGTGCAGGGCAGCACGGCAGGCCGCGCCGCCCCCTTGCGCTTGACCACCATGCGGCTCGTCGCGCACATGACGCTCGAGGGGTCGACCCCCAGAATACCCCAGCACGCGGTGGTGATCTCGGCTACGTCGAGGCGCTCGTTCATCTCCGGAAACAGCACCAGGTCGCCCGCGTTGCGCGCATCGAGGTTAAGCCCGCGCTCGGCGAACAGGCGCCGATAGCCGGCGCGCAGCGATCCTTCCGGTTCCTGCCAGCAGGTGCGGCCGGCAACGGCGATGCGAAAGCCCTCCGCGGCAAGCCAGTCGATCCCGTCGAGCGTCGCCTGCCAGCTTTCCGGGCCGCGCTCGGCTCCGTGCAGTTCCTGCGTGTAATGGTCGAGGCTGACGCGCAGCTTGAGCCGCCCGCCATGGCGGGCCTTGAGCTCGAGGAGCCCCGCCTTGATGCGCGGCCGCTGCATCGGCTTCATGGCGTTGGTCAGGATCAGCACCTCGAAGCCGCGCTTGAGCGCGTCGGAGGCCATCGCCAGCATGTCCGGATTGAGGAACGGTTCGCCGCCGGTAAAGCCGATCTCGCGCGTCGCAAACCCGCCTGCCTCGATCTCGTCGAGAAAGACGGCCGCCTCCGCGGCGGTGATATATTCCAGCCGGTCGTTGCGCGGGTCCGACTCGATATAGCAATTGACGCAGGCGATGTTGCACAGCGTGCCGGTGTTGAACCACAGCGTCTCCAGCTGCGCCAGCGGCACCGCCGCGCGCGGCTCGCCCTTCGCCGTCCGGTCGGGGTCGACGAACTTGCCGGGGGCGAGCGGCGGGGCGCTGTCCTGTTTCGACGTAAGTGCTTCCATTTCCTCAAGTCTGCGTCTGTCCGCGATTCGGCGGAACCTAGCATATGAACGGCCGCGCGGAAGGCGGCGGATGGACACGTCTTGTCACGAATGCGTGTGCCGGTCTTCATGGAGACGGCATGGAGATGGCCGGGACCCGTCGGCCATCGCGAACGAAAGGGCTTGTCCGCCCCGGCGTCGGGCCGCTATTTTCATGAGGGATGCGGGCGTAGCTCAATGGCAGAGCGAGAGCTTCCCAAGCTCCAGACGAGGGTTCGATTCCCTTCGCCCGCTCCAGTCCCTTTCCCGGCGCCGCACCGGCCGCGGGCTCAGGGCAAGAGCCGATAGCGGCTGCCCCCGTGCTCGGTCTTGTCCCAGTGGAACGGGCGGCGGGCGAGATCCCACAGCGCGTGGTAGGCGGCAAGCGATATCAGCAGCCAATAGACCGGCATCCATTTCAGCGCCGCGGCCAGGCCGTTTAGCCCGCGCTTCTTCACCCCGAGCCAGCCGAGCAGGATCGCCGCCGTGTAGCCGACCGTGAGGTTGAAGGTGTTGATCGCCGCAAGCCCCAGCCTGCCCGGGCTCGGCGGCTCGGCGAAAACGAGCCCGGTCATGAGCGCGTAGACGATGGCGGCGGAAAAGACCGGGTGGGCGAGCGCCGAGACGACCGTACCGGCGATCAGCACGTTGAAGGCGATGAAGCCCTTCGGGCCCAGCTCGCGCCACAATAGAAGCGGTGCGCGCATGTGCACGAAATAGGTCTGCAGCCAGCCCTTGATCCAGCGCGTGCGCTGGCCGAGCCAGCCGGGCAGCCGGCCGCAGGCCTCCTCGAAGGTGCGCGAGTTGAGCATCGCGCAGCGGTAGCCGCGCCGCGCCAGGCGAATGCCGAGATCGGCGTCCTCGGTGACATTGTAGGGGTCCCAGGCGCCGACTTCCTCGAGCCGGTCGCGGCGGAAATGGTTCGAGGTGCCGCCGAGCGGGATCGGCAGCCTGAGCGCCTCGAGCGCCGGCAGCTGCGCGTCGAACAGCGCCGCATACTCGATCCCGAATTGCCGGGTCAGCCAATTGCAGCCGGTGTTGTAGAAGCCGAGCGGCGCCTGGACGCAGGCCAGTTCCGGCGGGCCGGCGGCAAAGGCGGCGACGGCCCGGCGCAGCTGGTTCGGCTCCGGCCGGTCTTCCGCGTCATAGACGGCAACGAGGCTGCCGCGCGCAAGCTGAAGGGCGAAATTGAGCGCCTTGGGCTTGGTCCGCGGCCCGCCCGGGGGAACGACGACGCGGTGAAAACCGGCCGGCAGGCGCAACGCCTGCGCCGCGGCTAGCGTTTCGCGGTCGTGCGCCTCGAAAATCAGCTTGATGTCGAGTTTGGCGGCCGGATAGTCGAGCCGCCGCAACGCCTTGACGAGTTGCGGCAGGACGGCTGCTTCGTTGAGCAGGGGCACCAGCAGCGTATAGACCGGCAGGTCCTCCTCGGCGGTGCCGCCCGGCGCGACATCGGCCGCGTCCCCTGCCGGGGCGGCGCGTTCGGCGCCCCGGCCCGGCGCCCGGGTCGCGGCGAGGACCGTCATGGTCCGCAGTATGTTCACGGCTGCGAATATCACCGCCAGGACGACGGCCAGCGCCGCCAGGGTGAAAGCCGGCGCGGCGGCGAGCGCGGCGAGGCAAACCGCGGCCGAAACCGCCAGCACCGACGCCTGTACGAGGCCGAGGCCGCTGGCGGCGCTCGATGCCGGACTGGAATCGGCAAGGTTGCGGCAGGCATGCGCCAGCATCGCCTCGTTCCGTCCGCGCTGCACGATGCCGGCAACGTCGCCGGGGGTCGCGATGATCAGGTGATTGCGCAATGCCCGTGTCGCGTCCGGACGCCGGCTCAGCATGACGAGCCGCCGCAGCGCCCGTCCCTGCGGCGCGATGGCGACCCGCAGGCCCTCTCCGGTGCGCGCCAGCGGCACGATGTTGGCGCGGGCCATCGCCGCGCCCTTGGGATGCTTGAACGCCCGCCAGTTGACGGCGTTCTCGGGCAGACGTGAAAAGCTCAGCCCCAGGTGGGCCCCGAGCGCCCGGTAATAGGTGATCTGGGTGATCAGACCGGTATTGAGCAGAACCTGCTCCGGCGAGACCCGCCAGCGCCGCGCCGCGGCGGCGGCGCGACTGAGCGTCCCGCGGTCCACATGGCGGCCCTCGAGAAAGGAGATTTCGGGTGGGAGCGCTTCGCGGCGGGCGATCCGGCGGCCGTTCAGCACGGTCGTGCCGGACGGGCGCGCGCGCAGTACCGCGGGACGCGCGGGCATCGCCGGCACGCCCCCTCCTGCCGGGTTGGGCTCGATCAACCACGCCACGCAACAACTCCCGCCGCTCAGTGTTTGTCGCGCGTCCCTGAAAACTCCTACCGGTTGCCAGCATAGCCGGACTGGCGCCGGAGTCCTGACAAAATGCCGCAGGCCGGCGGAATATTGTGGATAAGTGTGCGGTTCGGATACTTGCGAATGCTTTCCCCTTCGGCCGAAATACTAAATGGGGTGAGGAGTTTTCAGTTGGAATAGTTCTAATAATCAATCCGAACTATTGACATCCCCGATCGGGACACTTCATATGCGAAGGACCGGCGAATTCGTGGGCCTAACCTTTGATTATGGGGCCTTGAACCCCGTGGATTAGGGGACCAGGAATGTCTCTCCAAGAAGCCGCGCAGGCGCGCCCCGTTCCCGCCCGATCCGCAGGCGGATGGGCAAAACAGGTGCTTATCGGGCTCCTGTCCGTGTTCGGCTGGGCCATCGAAACGATCGGAAATTCGCAGATAAAGCCGCTGATCGGCGCTGAGGCCGATCCGGGCCGATGGCCGCCGCAGGGCGCCGTCCCTCCGGACGGCATCGTCAAGCTCGGCCGCGGCGACAGGGGCATCCGCGGGACCGTCGTCAGGCTTAGCGCCGAGACGGGCGCCGCCGGCGACGGCATCGCCGCGGCGGAGCTGGAGCGCCGTCTTCTCGAGATCGGCTTCGTCGAGGGCGCCGCGGTCGAAATCCTGCATGAGGGCTTCATTCGCCGCGACCCGATCGCCGTGCGCCTCGACGATATGCGGGTCGCCCTGCGCCGGCGCGACGCGGACGCGATCCTGGTCCGCGTGCGCGGCGCGAGCGCTCCCGTCCGCACGGAAGGCTGAGATGTCCGAGACCCTCGCCTCACCGATGCGGATTGCGCTTGTCGGCAATCCGAACAGCGGCAAGACGGCGCTGTTCAACGCCCTGACCGGCGGCCGCCAGAAGGTCGCCAATTATCCCGGGGTGACGGTGGAGCGGAAGGAGGGCGTGTTCGAGACGCCGGCCGGCCGGCGCGCCTACATCCTCGATTTGCCCGGCACCTACTCCCTGCGCGGCCGCGGCCCCGACGAGGCGGTCACGCGCGACGCGGTGCTCGGCCAGCTTTCGGGCGAACAGGGGCTCGACCTCATCGTCTGCGTCGCCGACGCGACGAACCTGCGCTTGACGCTGCGCCTGGTGCTGGAGGTGAAGACGGTCGGCCGGCCGATCGTGCTGGCGCTCAACATGTTCGACATCGCCGAGCACCGCGGCATCGGCATCGACATGGACAGGCTGTCGCGCGAACTCGCCGTTCCCGTCGTGCCCACGGTGGCGGTGCGGCGCAGCGGCGCGGTCGATCTGTTGCGGCAGATCGACCGGTTGCGGTTGGGCCATGGCGGCGGCGGCCCCAACGCCTGGCGCGAGGCGACGGCCGAAGACGTCGTTGCCGCGCATCGCGAGGCGGAGCGCGTGCTCAAATCCTGCGTCAGGCCGCCCGCGCGCCCGGATAGCTGGACCGGACGCCTCGATCGCGTGTTGCTGCACCCGGTGACCGGGGTCATGATCCTGGTTGCCGTCCTGTTCCTCATCTTTCAGGCGGTGTTCGTGTGGGCGACCCCGGCGATGGAGATGATCGGGACGGCGTTCGACGGCCTCGCCGGCCTGGTTGAAACGCTCGTTCCGGAAGGGATGTTGCGCAGCCTCATCGCCGACGGCCTCATCTCAGGCGTCGGCAGCGTGCTCGTCTTCCTGCCGCAGATCATGATCCTGTTCTTCTTCATCAACCTGCTCGAGGATATCGGCTATCTTGCGCGGGCCGCCTTCCTCATGGACCGCGTCATCGGCGGCGTCGGGCTGCACGGCCGCGCCTTCATCCCGCTCCTGTCGAGCTTTGCCTGCGCGGTTCCCGGCATCATGGCGACCCGCGTGATCGACGGCCGCCGCGACCGCTTGGCGACCATCATGGTCGCGCCGCTGATGACCTGCTCGGCGCGCATTCCCATCTACACCCTGCTCATCGCCGCCTTCGTGCCGCAGCGGACCGTCGGCGGTCTCGTCGACCTGCAGGGCCTGGTTCTGTTCAGCCTCTACGGCGCCGGGATCGTCAGCGCGTTCGCCGTCGCCTTCGTGTTCCGCAAGGTCGTGTGGCGCGGCGCGAGCGAGCCCTTCATCATGGAATTGCCGGCCTACAAGCTGCCCGACCCGCGTAACGTGCTCATGGGCGTGCTGTTGCGCGCGCGCATCTTCCTGCGCCGGGCCGGCACCATCATCCTGGCGATGATGATCCTGATCTGGTTCCTCTCCACGGTGCCCGGCGCGCCGCCGGGAGCCATCGAGCCTGCGATCAATTACAGCTTCGCCGGCATCATCGGCCACGCCCTGCTGCCGTTGCTGGCGCCGATCGGCTTCAACTGGCAGATCGCCATCGCGCTCATTCCGGGCCTGGCGGCGCGCGAGGTCGCCGTGGCGGCGCTCGGCACGGTCTACGCCATCGGCGGCGAGGCGGGCACCTTGGGCAACACGCTGGCCGAGCACTGGTCGCTGGCCACCGCGCTTGCGCTGCTCGCCTGGTACGTCTTCGCGCTGCAATGCGCCGCAACGCTCGGCGTGTTCAGGCGCGAGACCAATTCTTGGCGCTGGCCGGTCATCATGTTCGTCTGCTTGATGGCGCTCGCCTACGCCGCCGCCTTCATCGTCTACAACGTCGCCACCGCGCTCGGGGGCTAGGAGAATGATCCAGGCGCTCGTCACCTATCCGATCGTGGCCCTGGCGGCGGCCTGGGTGCTGTGGTCGATGATTTTGCCGGCGCGCACGCGCGTGGGCCTGCGGCGCATGGTCGGGCTTGGAACGCTCGCCTGCGCCGCGCTAGGCCCGCCGAGGGCCTGCGGCGCCTGCGATGGCGCGGGTTGCCCTCTGGTCACGCCGAGGCGGGCCTCGGCGCGCGCCGCGCCCCGTGCATCCGTCCCTAGGAACTCCGCCTGAACATCATTATAACCGGCGGGCGATGCGACCATTCAGACAACGCCGCGGCCGGCAATGCCGGCGCGCGGGTGCATGGCGCCGGCCCCTTATCCGACTTGGCGCCGGCGTGGCGCTTGTTGCGGCGGCGGTCTCCCTGGCCGCGGCCCAGAGCCCGCGCCGAGTCGAGCCCGAGCCGGTCGTTCTGCCCAGCTTCTGGCCGATACAGGACCGCCTGGTAACCCCCGATCTGTCGAAGATCCTTTCGATCCGCTTCCTTACCGAGACCGGTTACCCGCCGTTCAACTATCTCGATCGGGACGGCCGGCTCGTCGGCTTCAATGTCGAGCTGGCGCGGGCGATCTGCGTCGAGCTGAAGATCGAGTGCATCATGCGCACCCAGACCTGGGACGAGCTGTTGGCGAAGCTCGAGGCGGGCCTGGGCGATGCCGTCATCGCCTCGCTGGCGATGACCGCCGAGAACCGCGCCCGCGTCGATTTCACCGACCGCTACTATCTGACGCCGGCCCGCTTCGTGGTGCGGGAGGATGCCGGATACGGCGAAATGACACCGGAGGGCCTTGCCGGCCGCACCGTCGGCGTCATCGCCGGCACCGCTCACGAAGCCTATCTCAAGGCGTTCTTCGCCAAGTCCAGGATCGTGCCGTTCGAGACCCGGGAAGAGGCCCACGCCGGCTTGCAGAATCTCGCCGTCGAGGCGCTGTTCGACGACGCCATCTCGCTGATGTTCTGGATCAACGGAACGGCGTCGGACGGCTGCTGCCTGTTCCGCGGCGGCGCCTATTACGACGAGCGCTATTTCGGCGAGGGCGTCGGCATCGCCGTCCTCAAGGGCAACGACGCGCTGCGCCAGGCGCTCAACTTCGCCCTGCGCAGCGTCTATCGCAGCGGCAAGTACGAGGAGTTGTTCCTGCGCTATTTCCCGATGAGCTATTACTGAAGCCCGGGGGTTCAGGCGCGGCGGAACGGCAAGACCAGGCTCCAGCCGAGATGGGTCGGCGGCGCGCCGGGAAATTGATCGAGGCCGATGGTCATGCCGAGATGGCCGCGCTCTGGCTGGGCGATATAGGTTCTGAACAGCCGGTCCCAGACCGACAGGTTGAAGCCGTAATTGGAATCCGTCTCCCTTCCGATCGTCGAATGGTGCACCCGGTGCATGTCCGGCGTCACGATCAACAGCCGGACGATTGCGTCGATGCCCTTGGGGATGCGGACATTGGCGTGGTTGAAGAGCGCGCAGCCGTTGAGCACCACCTCGAAGACGAAGACGGCGGCGGCCGGCGCGCCGAGCGCGATCACCACCAGCACCTTGTAGCCCATCGACAGCACGATCTCGACCGGGTGGAAGCGGATGCCGGTGGTGACGTCGATCTCCGGGTCGGCGTGGTGGACGCGGTGCAGCCGCCACAGGATCGGGATCTTGTGGGCGGCGACATGCTGGACGTAGATCGCCAAGTCGAGGGCCAGAAAGGCGATCAGCCCCTCGACCCACACCGGCCACCCAAGATGGTTGAACAGGCCCCAGCCGCGGCCTTCCGCGAGGACGGCGATGCCGACGGCCGCGAGCGGAAACACCAGCCGCACGGCAGCCGTGTCGATGACGGCGATGCCGAGATTGGTGAACCAGCGATGGCCGCGCGGCCGGCCGCGCTCGCGCCGCGGCAGCACCGCCTCGGACACGGCCATGACGGCGAAAATGGAGACGAAAAGGATCAGCCGCAACGGGCCTTCACTGCCGGGGTGCTGGAAGTCGAGCACCCGCTGGGCTCACAGCGTCGCGTAGCGGGCCCGGGCGCCGCGCTCGATGGCGGCGATGGTCAGCTTGTCGAGGTTGAGCCGGTCGCGCAGCATCTGTAACAGGCGCAGCTCCTCCTGACCGACCGACAGGTCGGCCGCCGCCACCTCGACGGCAAGCGCGTAAGCCGTGTCGTAGTGGGTTTTCGGCAGCGACCGGGCGATCAGATCGAGGACCTCCTTCAAGCCACCCTCCTGCGACAACAGCCGGCCGCAGGCCTCCGCCTCGTGGACGAGTTCGTCCTCGTCGAAATCCTTGAACGCCGGCAGCGTCTTGATGATGCTGCCGATCTTTCTGAGTTCGGCGTCGGTCATCGTCGTGTCGACGGCCGACATGGTGACCATGACGTAGATCAGCGCGGAATGGGAAGACACGGTCTCGGCCATCGAAAAACCCTCCAGCCACATTCATTATCAAATATGCGTAAGGCTCTATCGCCTGTTGCGGCGCGGGGCAAGAGCCGGGCGGGCGATTGACGCATCTTGGCCGCGACCCTAACAATGCTCAGCCGATTTTTCCTCATGCGACCAAGCCGATGAGCGCATCCTCACTCCCTCTCGCCGCGGCCCCGCTCGCCGCCCTCGCGAAGGATTGTCGCGCCTGGCCGTTCGAGGAGGCGCGCAAGCTCTTGCAGCGCGTCGAGGGCCGCGGCGAGCGGCGGCCGGTGCTGTTCGCCACCGGCTACGGACCGAGCGGCCTGCCGCATATCGGCACCTTCGGCGAGGTCGCCCGCACCTCCATGGTCCGCCATGCCTTCCGCGTCCTCACCGAGGACCGCGTCGAAACGCGGCTGATCTGCTTTTCCGACGACATGGACGGGCTGAGAAAGGTCCCCGACAATGTGCCGAACCGGGCGCTGCTCGCCCGCCATCTCGACATGCCGCTGACGCGCGTCCCGGACCCGTTCGGTGAGCATGAGAGCTTCGCCGCCCACAACAATGCGCGGCTGAGGGGGTTTCTCGACGCCTTCGGCTTCGACTACGAGTTCCTGAGCGCGACGGAAACCTACGTATCCGGCCGCTTCGACGAGACGCTTTTGAAGGTGCTCGAGCGCTACGACGAGGTGATGGAGATCATGCTGCCGAGCCTGCGCGCGGAACGCCAGCAGAGCTACTCGCCGTTCCTGCCCGTCTGTCCGCGCACCGGCAAGGTGCTGCAGGTGCCGATCGTTTCCCGCGACGTCTCCGCCGGCACGGTCTCTTACGACGACCCGGAGACGGGCGAGCGGATGACGGTGCCGGTCACCGGCGGCCGGTGCAAGCTGCAATGGAAGCCCGACTGGGCGATGCGCTGGGTGGCGCTTGGCGTCGACTATGAGATGGCGGGCAAGGATCTCATCGATTCCGTCAAGCTTTCAGGCCGCATCTGCCGGGCGCTCGGCGGCACGCCGCCGGAAGGCTTCAATTACGAGCTGTTCCTCGATGAGAAGGGCGAGAAGATTTCGAAATCGCGCGGCAACGGCCTGACCATCGAGGAATGGCTGCGCTACGCCTCGCCGGAAAGCCTGTCGCTGTTCATGTTCCAGGCGCCGCGCCGGGCGAAACGGCTCTATTTCGACGTCATCCCCAAGACCGTCGACGACTATCTCGCCTTCCTGGAGACATTCGCGGAACAGGCGCCCAAAGAGCGGCTGTCGAACCCGGTCTGGCACATCCATTCGGGTGAGCCCCCCGCGCCCGAGCCGGGAATCGGCTTTGCCATGCTGCTCAACCTCGTCAGCGCGTCGAACTCGGAGGACCGCGGCGTGCTGTGGGGCTTCATCCGCCGCTATCTTCCCGGCGCCGGCCCCGAGACCCACCCGCGGCTCGACGAGCTTGTCGGCTATGCGGTGCGCTACTTCCACGATTTCGTGCGCCCCGCCAAGGCCTACCGGCCGCCCAGCGAGACCGAGCGCCGGGCGCTCAAGGAGCTTTCCGACCGGCTTGCGGAGCTGCCGGCCGATGCCGACGGCGAGACCATTCAGACCCTCGTCTACGAGATCGGCAAGACGCACCCGTTCGAGAATTTGCGTGACTGGTTCAAGGCCCTCTACGAGGTTCTGCTCGGCGAAAGCCAGGGCCCGCGCTTCGGCTCCTTCGTCGCCCTTTACGGCATCGCCGAAACCCGCTCTCTCATCGATAAGGCACTTGAGGGCGAGCTTGCGGGCTGACGATAGCCGCCGCCCGGCCTTTACCTCCCGTCAACCCTGATTCTCGAAACCGGACTCGTTTTTTCGCGATTTTCCGCCAATCGCCCCTGAAGGTTATCCCCGCTCTCCGGAGCGCCCTTGGACTCGGACGCATCCCCAGCCCGGGGGCCGGCGTGGCGATATCGCGGCGCCGCGGCGCTCGCGCGAGGCCCCGGATTGTCCGGGGTCGAGGGAAAAAAGGCAAACCCCGGAGCCCGGCGGCTCGCGGCAACGGCGAAGCTTGCCTTCTTGTGATCGCGCCCCGTCGGGGTTAGAGCATGGTCGGGTCACATCGAATGCGAGAAGCGGCATGGGCGCGCAACAATCTCCGGACCTTGAGCCATGAGCTTCTCGCTGTTCGATCTCGCCCAGCCCTTCCTGCTCGCCGTCGATCCGGAGCGCGCCCACGACCTCGCCATCAAGGCGCTTTCAGCCGGCATCCACCCGCGCCAGTCCGCGCCCGACCCGGACAGCCTGAAGGTGCGGGCATTCGGCCTCGACTTTCCCAATCCGCTCGGCATGGCGGCCGGCTTCGACAAGAACGGCGAGGTCGCCGACGCGCTTCTTTCCATCGGCTTCGGCTTTGCCGAGATCGGCACCGTGACGCCGCTTCCGCAGGCCGGCAATCCGCGCCCGCGCCTGTTCCGCCTTGCCGCCGATAAGGCGGTGATCAACCGCCTCGGCTTCAACAATGACGGCCATGCCGCGGTCCTCGCCCGTCTTGAGCGCCGCGGCGGCAGGGGCATTATCGGCGTCAATGTCGGCGCCAACCGGGACAGCGTCGACCTCATCGCCGACTATGTTTCAGGCGTGACGGCCTTCGCGCCCGTTGCGAGCTATCTTACCGTCAATGTCTCCTCGCCCAACACGCCGGGCCTGCGCGCGCTGCAGTCCCGCGACAGGCTCGACGCTCTGCTGGCAATGGTGCTGGCTGCCCGCGACGCGGCGGCATCAGGCGGTCTCCCGCGCCGCCCGGTGCTCCTGAAGATCGACCCCGACATGTCGGGCAAGGAACTGCGGGATGTCGCGGCGGTGGCCCGGGCGCGCGGCATCGACGGCATCATCGTCTCAAATTCCACCGTCAGCCGCCCGCCCCTGAAGGAGGCGAAGCTGGCGCAGCAGGAGGGCGGTCTCTCCGGCCGGCCGCTGTTTGCGCTTTCGACAAGAAGGCTAGCCGCGCTTTACCGGCTGACCGAGGGCAAAATCCCCCTGATCGGCGTCGGCGGCATCGATTCAGGCAGCCGCGCCTATGACAAGATCCGCGCCGGCGCTTCGCTGGTTCAGCTTTATACCGGGCTCATCTATGGCGGCGTCGGTCTTGTCGCCGCCATCAAGCGCGACCTTGCGCGCCTGCTCAAGCGCGACGGGCTGTCGTCCGTTCAGGAGGCGGTCGGCCGCGACGCCGACAAATGGCTCAAGGAGGAGAGATGATGCGCGTCACCATCTATCACAATCCGCGCTGCTCCACGTCGCGCCGGACCTTGCAGCTCCTGCGCGACACGGGCGTCGAGCCGGAGATCGTCGAATATCTGAGACAGCCGCCGGACGCGGCGCTGTTGAAAAACCTTTTGAACATGCTCGGGGTCTCGCCCCGCGACCTGTTGCGCCGGGGCGAAGCGGCCTACAAGCAACTCGGGCTGGCCGATCCCGGAAAAAGCGACGACGAGCCGATCGCGGCGATCGTCGAAAACCCGATCCTGCTCGAGCGGCCGATCGTCGTGAAAGGGGCCAAGGCCGCGC
Organism: Hyphomicrobiales bacterium; assembly: GCA_030688605.1. Classification (NCBI taxonomy): domain Bacteria; kingdom Pseudomonadati; phylum Pseudomonadota; class Alphaproteobacteria; order Hyphomicrobiales; species Hyphomicrobiales bacterium. The sequence goes on along the minus strand of JAUYJB010000049.1, from coordinate 6,364 downwards.
TCGGCCGGCCGCCGGAGAATGTGCTCGATATCCTATGACGGTCAGGCGAACAGCCGCCGGGCGCGGACCCGGCAGCGCCAGGCGAGCGTCACCCCGCGCACGCTCAGGAAGATCAGCAGCGCCAGCCACAGCCCGTGATTGCCGAGGGCGGGCGCGGCGAGCCACCAGGTGGCGAGATAGGCGATGAGCGAGGCGAGCATCATGTTGCGCATATCCACCGACCAGGTGGCGCCGATAAAGACCCCGTCCATCTGGAAGGCGAGCGCGCCGAGGAGCGGCGTTGCCGCCGCCCAAGCCAGATAGACCCGCGCGGCGGCGCGGACGTCCTCACTCGTCGTCATCAGGTCGATGAGGGCGGGTCCCGCCAGCCACAGGATGGCGGCAAGCGCCAGCGCCAGCGCCAGGCTCCATATGAGCGTCAGCCCGACGGCGCGCTCGAAGCCCGGCCGCCAGCGCGCGCCGACAGCGCGTCCGGCGAGCTGCTCGGCCGCCGTCGCCATGCCGTCGAGGAAGTAGCTGGCGACGAGGAAGAAGTTCATCAGCACCGCGTTCGCGGCCAGGATCAGGTCGCCGCTGCGCGCGCCCTGGGAGGTGAAGAAGGCGAAGGCGAACAGCAGTGTGAAGGAGCGGATCATGATGTCGCGGTTGAGCGCGATCATGTGTTTGAACCGCGCTCTGTCGAAGACGGCGCGGAGCGCCGGCCGCGCCGCCCGGCCTCTCGCCGCGACCAGGCCTAAGCCGGCGATAGCGGTCACCGTCTGGCCGAGCACCGTGCCCCAGGCAACGCCGGCGATGCCCCAGCCGAGCCACAGCACGAGATAGACGCTGAGGACGATGTTGAGCCCGTTGAGCAGCGTCTGCAGGGCAAGTCCGGTGCCGGCGCGGCCGAGGCCGATGAACCATCCGAGGATGGCGTAATTGGCGAGCGCGAAGGGGGCCGCCAGCACGCGGATGCGGAAATACCCGCCCGTCACCGCGGCGACCGGCTCGCTCGGGCCCATCAGCTTCAGCGCCAGCGCCAGCATCGGCGTTTGCAGCGCGATGACCACGAGGCCCGAGACAAGCGCGATGCTCATCGCCCGCCACAGGACCGCGCGCTCCTCCTCGGCGTCGCCGGCGCCGAGCGCCTGGGCGGTGAGCCCGGTAGTGCCGCTGCGCAGGAAGTTGAAGGTGGTGAAGATGATGTCGAAGATGACGGCGCCGACGGCGATGCCGCCGATGAGGGCGGCGTCCCCGAGCTGGCCGATGACCGCGGTGTCGACGACGCCGATGAGCGGCGTCGACAGATAGGCGGCCGTCATCGGCACGGCGATGGCCAGGACGCTGCGGTGCGTCACCTCGAAGGTCCGGACCGGCGGCTCTGGCGGCATGAATTGATGTCAGTCGCGCTCGGAACGGGAGGCCCGGCCGGACAGCCTGAGAAGACGGATCACCAGCCACACCGGGAAGACGATGATGGCGCCGAGCAGGAAGTAGGAGAATGCCTCGCGAACCGCGTCGAAGCCCATCTCCCAGATGCGCCTTATGACCCGGCGGACGGCGTCGACGATGTCCCAGGGATGAATGCCGAGCACGGAGAAGATCACGCCGATGACCACGGAGAGCACGATCAGCCGGACCAGCACCCAGCCGGGCGGGCCGCCGAAGAAGCGATGGAGCGTTGGACTCGCCATGGCGCGCGGTTCTCCGTTTCCGTGCGGTTGCCGCCCTGGAGAGCCTCAGATACCACGCCGCGCGGCTTTCGCAAACGCGTGGCGCGCTGCCGCCGGCTCAATAGGTGAAGGAGGACATGCCGATGGTGATCCCGGCGCTGGTGACGCCGACGAGCACGCGATGGCCGCGTTCGAGCTTGCGCTCCTCCAGCGCCAGGCTCATCGCCAGGGGGATCGCCGCCGAGGCCGTGTTGCCGTATTCCGCATGGGTCGGATAGTGGATCGACAGCGGCAGCCCGAGGCGCCTGGCGACGATGTCGCCGCCCTTCTTGCTGGCGATGTGGGCGAAGAAGATGTCGTATTCCCGGCTGAGGAAGGACGGCTCCTCCTCGAAGGTCTGGATGGCGCATTTCATGGTCGCCGCGGTGAGCGCGGTGGAATGGGCGGCAAACAGGCCGGGAACGAGACCGCCGTTGAGCATCTGCGGATCGAGTTTCCCGGCGGCGCTGAGCGGAATGACGCACAACCGGTGATATTCCGGGAAGGTTCGGAAATGGAACCGGAAATCGTCCTCGGGCGTGGCCCGCAAGACGGTCGCGGTCGCTGCCTCGCCGAGCGTGAAGCCGGCGAAATACTGGTCAAGGTCGGCGATGGAGTTGAACTCGCGCTTGATGAAATCGTCCCAGCCGAACTCGCAGGCGATGATCAGCGCCGTCTTGTAGGCGCTGGCCCGCAACAGGCTGTGGGCGACGTGCATGCCGCGCAGCCATCCGGCGCAGGCGTCCAGCACATCGAAGGAGGTGGCGTTCACGGCCCCGACCGCATCCTGGAAAATATCCGCCGTCGCCGGCTCGATCCAGCCGCGCGCCACGCCGGCATAGATGACGACATCGATTTCCGAAGGCTCGATGCCGGCCTGCTCGATGGCGGCGCAGGCGGCGTCGCGGCCGAAGTCGAGCGCCGATTCGCCGTTGACCGCGATATGGCGCCGCTCATTGCCGGTGATCTCGAAGCCGCGCGCAATCAGGGCGCGGAAAGTCTCGAACTCGCGGTCGGAAAAGCGAGCCCGGTTCCGTTCGCCGACAATGTCCAGATAGTTCTGGTTGTCCAAGACCGTCTCGGGAACGCAATGGGCCACAGACAGGATTTTCATTTGCCCCTACGCAACCCCCTATTGTCCCCTGCCGGCGCCAACGCATCCCGGCGCACCGACCGGCCCCCAGCGGGGGACATATTTAATCAGGCCGAATGGCAAATATCCACTATTGCGCCCTGTGCCCGTGTGCCGGCAGGCTCGTCGACCGGGCGTCGTAAAGCGGTTATCGGTTATCGCGTGAGACAAGCCGGTCTGAAAGACGATTTCCCCGCCGCGCTGCCGCCGGTCTTTGCCGGCTGGTTCGAGCGGCGCGGTTGGTCGCCGCGAGCGCATCAGCTTGCCCTCCTCGAGGTGGCGAGAAGCGGGCGCTCGGTTCTGTTGATCGCGCCGACCGGCGCCGGCAAGACTTTGGCCGGCTTCCTGCCGAGCCTGATCGCGCTTTCCGGCCGGCAGACCAGCCGCCTGGCGGCGCGGCCCAGCCGGCTGCACACGCTTTACATCTCGCCCTTGAAGGCGCTCGCCGTCGATATCGCCCGCAATCTGGAACGGCCCATTATTGAGATGGGGCTCGATATCCGGCTCGAGACGCGCACCGGCGATACGCCCGCCGCGCGCCGCCAGCGCCAGCGCCGCGACCCGCCGGACATGCTGATGACGACGCCGGAGCAGGTGGCGCTGATGCTCTCGCACAAGGACGCGGCGGGCGTGTTCAAGAATCTGAAGACGGTGATCCTCGACGAGCTGCACGCGCTGGTGACCTCGAAGCGCGGCGACCTGATGGCGCTGGGCTTGGCGCGGCTGCGCACGCTGGCGCCGGAATTGCGGTCCATCGGCCTGTCGGCGACGGTGGCCGAGCCCGAGGCGCTTCAGGCCTATCTCGTCGCCCAGGAGCCGGGCGATCCGCCGCGCCTTGCCGATCTCATCGACGCCGGCCCCGGCATCGCACCGGAGATCGAACTGCTTAAGCCGGCAGAGCGGGTTCCCTGGGCCGGCCACTCGGCGCGCCATGCCGTCGCCGACATCCATGCGGCGATCGAGGCCCACCGCACCGTGCTCGTCTTCGTCAATACCCGCTCGCAGGCCGAGATGCTGTTTCAGGAGTTGTGGCGGATCAACGACGACAACCTCGAAATTGCCCTGCATCACGGCTCGCTCGATGTCGGCCAGCGGCGCAAGGTCGAAGCGGCGATGGCGGCCGGCCGGCTGCGGGCCGTGGTGTGCACCTCGACGCTCGATCTCGGCGTCGACTGGGGCGATGTCGATCTGGTCGTCAATGTTGGCGCGCCGAAGGGCGCAAGCCGGCTCTCCCAGCGCATCGGCCGCGCCAACCATCGCCTCGACGAGCCGAGCCGGGCGCTTCTGGTGCCCGCCAACCGCTTCGAGGTGATGGAATGCCAGGCCGCTCGCGAGGCATCGGCGGAAGGCGCGCAGGATACGCCGCCGGCGCGCGCCGGCGCCCTCGACGTGCTCGCCCAGCACGTGCTTTGTGTGGCCTGCGCCGCGCCCTTCGATGCCGACGCGCTTTATGAGGAGGCCGCGAGCGCTGCGCCCTATACCGATCTTGCCCGGGCCGAATTCGACAAGGTGGTCGATTTTGTCGCCACCGGCGGCTATGCGCTCAAGGCCTATGACCGCTACGCCCGGCTGCGGCAGACGCCGGAGGGGCTGTGGCGCATCGCCCACCCGCGCGTTGCCCAGCAATACCGGCTCAACGCCGGCACCATCGTCGAGGCGCCGATGCTCAAGGTCCGCCTGGTGCGGCCGCGCCGCGCGGCGCCCTTGCGCGGCGGGCGGCTCCTCGGCGAGATCGAGGAATGGTTCGCCGAGCAGCTCCGCCCCGGCGACACCTTCCTGTTCGCGGGCGAGGTGCTGCGCTTCGAAACCCTGCACGAGAACGAGCTATTCTGTTCCCGCACGCAGGACGAGGCGCCGCGCATTCCCTCCTACCAGGGCGGCAAGTTCCCGCTTTCCACCTACCTTGCCGCCCGCGTCCGCGCCATGCTGGCCGAGCCTGCCGCCTGGCGCCGGCTTCCGGGCCAGGTCGGCGAATGGCTTGCGATCCAGAGGCTGCGCTCGCTGATCCCGCGGCACGACGAGATGCTGGTCGAGACCTTTCCGCGCGCAAACAAGCATTATCTCGTCTGCTATCCCTTCGAGGGAAGGCTCGCCCACCAGACCCTCGGCATGCTGCTGACGCGCCGGCTCGAGCGGGCCAAGGCCCGCCCGCTCGGCTTCGTCGCCAGCGAATATGCGCTCGCCGTCTGGGGCTTGCGCGATATCGGCCGGATGATAAGCGCCGGCAGCCTCTCGCTTGCCGAACTTTTCGAGCAGGACATGCTCGGCGACGACCTCGATGCGTGGCTCGCCGAATCGAACCTGATGAAGCGCGCCTTCCGCGCCTGCGCCGTCATCGCCGGGCTGATCGAGCGCCGCCATCCCGGCCGCGAGAAGTCCGGGCGCCAGCTCACCGTCTCCTCCGACCTCATCTACGACGTGCTCGCCCGCCACGAGCCGGACCATATTCTGATGCGCGCGGCCTGGGCGGACGCGGCGACGGGGCTGCTCGACATCGCCCGCCTCGGCAAGATGCTCGAGCGCATCCGCGGGCGAATCGTGCATAAGGATCTCGACCGGGTCTCGCCGCTGGCGGTGCCGGTGATGCTGGAGATCGGCCGCGAGCCGGTGTTCGGGGCGGCCCAGGAGGAGCTTTTGGCGGAAGCCGCGGACGATCTTGCCGGGGAGGCGATGCGCGTTGACTGAGCCCGCACGAGCGAGAAGGGTTGCGCCGGAGGGTCTCGACATCGAGGTCGCCGGGGTCAGGCTTTGCCTGTTGCCGCAAGGCGCGCTCTACTGGCCAGAGGAAAGGACCCTGATCGTCGCCGACCTGCATTTGGAGAAGGGGTCCGCCTTTGCCGCCGCCGGCGTCTTCCTGCCGCCCTATGACAGCGCGGCGACGCTGCTGGCGCTTACCGGTCTGTGCGGCAGACATGGGCCGGAACGGGTGATCGCACTCGGCGACAGCTTTCACGACGCCGAAGCGCCCGGGCGGCTTGCGCCCCGGGACGCGGCCGCCATCGCTTCCCTGCAAAGGGGGCGGGAGTGGATCTGGATTGCCGGCAACCACGATCCGGCGCCGCCGCAAGGGCTCGGCGGCGAGGCGGCGCGGGAGCTGGCGATCGATGGGCTTACCTTTCGCCACCAACCTCTCAGCGGCGCGGGCGCCGGCGAAATTGCCGGCCACCTGCACCCGGTCGGCCGGGTGCGGGTCAAGGGGCGGACGATCCGCCGGCGCTGCTTCGCCGCCGACGGCGCACGCTTGATCGTGCCCGCCATGGGCGCGTTCACCGGCGGGCTCAACGTGCTCGATAGCGCCTTTTGCGATCTTTTTACCGGCCCGTTCCACGCCTGGATGCTCGGCGAGAAACGGCTCTATCCGGTTCGCCGCCGCAGGCTCTTGCCCGACGCGTGAAAGGATTTAGAGCGGTTCATGGTTATAGGGAACCATTTGACCGGGATGATTTTGCGCCGTGGCCAGGCGCGGCTCGCCGGGCGATGCGGTGCATCGGCCAACAGCCGCAACACCGCCACGGCGCAAAAGAACCCGGCCTTCGGTGGG